>NZ_JBPWOA010000016.1:0-286086 GCF_051781005.1 Anabaena sp. WFMT
CTGGTCTATATGGTATTTTCTAAGATTAAAGCAATAGCCTGTTCTAATATCATTTCTTTATCTACCATTGCTGCTAATTCTTCTGTTTGGTATCTTCCCTCAAATGCTTCTTTTGCTGCACCATTCAATGACAATTCATAGGCATCTTCTAGGGTTTCTCGCAATTCTTCAGTTGTAAAGTACATTCCCCTGATTTACGACGTTTGTTTGTGCGTTGAATTTCTTTCACTGCATTAGCGATAGACAAATCCCATGATCTAGTTGTACGTTTTTCCGCTGCTTGCTTAATTAGATGGAGAAGAATAATTTTGCCAAAACTAAAAATTTTATTCAGCTTATCATCTTTGCTCATTTCGGTCATCTCTTCAACTAGCAGCAACGCACCAGGAATATTGCCATTAATCAGTAATTGTTGAAGTTCTAGTAATTCTTCCATAACTCAAACCTCCTGAATTAAATCGCTCAAATTGATTATAAAATTAAAAACAATCAGTCTGAGAATTAGGGTTTAGCATTGCTAAACTCCTACTGTGCCTCACATGGTGATGTTGTTATTTTGAGTACCACCTGTACCAGCTTGTGAAATGTTAATCTGTTTACCAATAATGTTAATTGTGCCACCTGCTTTCACTGTTTGATACTTGTCCGCAAATGTGGCATTTTCTTCTACATCAGCAGTAGTCACCAACTCGGCAAAAATCGGATCATCAGGAATTTGTTTGAGGACTTCTGGAGTGAGATTTAATGCTTCTGGATTACCTGCTGCTAATGCTGTGGCTGTTTCTGGGGAATGGTTGCGGATTTTAGCCAGTGCTTCACCAACCTTTTTTGTTAAACTCTCACTAAATGTCTCACCAGATTTTTCTAAGGCTTTGGTTAAAAATATAGTAGCAATGGCAACTGCTAAAGTTGTAGGTTCCATAGAGTTATTACTAATCGAATATCCTTATTTCAACATAATTACTTAAAACCAGCAACTACATTTGCTACAAGTTGTCACTTAAAATTTCTTCCCAGTCACCATTCCCGGTGATGGTAGTGTAATCCGAATCATTATTAAGAGGTATTCCTTACCTCCAAAAAGACATATATCGTCGAAAATTGATTGTCAGAATGATATCTGCAAGTAAAACAGACGGATAACTATGCTAGAACAAGGCACTATCAGTATACATACTGAGAATATTTTCCCAATTATCAAGAAGTCGCTATATTCAGATCATCAAATCTTCTTGCGGGAACTCGTATCCAACGCAGTAGATGCTATCCAAAAATTAAAAATGGTAGCCCGCGCTGGGGAGTATAGTGGCGAAATTGGCGAAGACGAAATTGCGATCGCTATTGACAAAGATAACAAAACTCTCTCCATCAGCGATACTGGTATCGGTATGACGGCTGAGGAAGTAAAAAAATACATTAACCAAGTCGCTTTCTCCAGTGCGGAAGAATTTATCCACAAGTATGAAGGTAAATCAGATCAACCGATTATCGGTCACTTTGGTTTAGGTTTCTATTCTTCCTTCATGGTGGCAAAAAAAGTAGAAATTGATACTCTCTCTTACAAAGAAGGTTCTCAAGCGGTTCACTGGACTTGTGACGGTTCTCCAGCCTTTACCTTATCAGAGTCAAACCGCACCACTCGCGGGACTACGATTACCCTCACTCTCGAAGGTGAAGAAGAGGAATTTTTAGAAGCAGCCAGAATTAGAAATCTGGTGAAAACTTACTGCGACTTCATGCCAGTTCCCATTAAATTGGAAGGTGAAGTATTAAATAAACAAAAAGCAGCTTGGCGAGAATCTCCCAGTAATTTGACGGATGAAGATTATCTAGAATTTTATCGCTATCTCTATCCTTTCCAAGAAGAACCTCTGTTATGGGTGCATTTGAATACTGATTATCCGTTTATGATGAACGGGATTATGTATTTCCCCAAAATGCGTCCTGATGTGGATGTGACGAAGGGACAAATCAAGTTATTCTGCAATCAAGTGTTTGTTAGTGATAACTGTGAAGAGATTATTCCCCAGTTTTTGATGCCCATGCGGGGTGTAATTGATAGCACTGACATACCTTTGAACGTTTCTCGTAGTGCCTTGCAGGGCGATCGCACTGTGAAGAGAATCGGTGACTACATAGCCAAGAAAGTAGGCGATCGTCTCAAAGAACTATACCGCGATAACCGCGAACAATACATCAGTGCTTGGAAAGACTTAGGAACCTTCGTTAAATTTGGCGTTCTCAACGACGATAAATTTAAAAAACAAGTCGAAGACATCCTCATCTTCCGCAGCACCGCCACATTAGAAACCAAAACTGCCGAATCCCCCACAGTTGAAGTACAATCTTCAGAAAGTGATGTGTGGCAAGATGTCAACCCATCTAACACTAACAGCAGCACACCTTACACCACCATCAAAGAATATCTAGAACGCAACAAAGAACGCAACGAAAACCGCGTTTTTTACAGCACCGATGAAGCGAGTCAAGCCACATACATCGCACTACACAAAAATCAAGGTTTAGAAGTCCTATTTATGGACTCCTTTATTGATACCCACTTTATTAACTTCCTAGAAAGAGAATATCAAGATGTCAAATTTACACGGGTAGATTCTGACTTAGATAATACTTTGTTGGATAATAAAGATGGGGAAATAGTTGATCCCACCACTAACAAAACTAAGAGTGAGTCAATCAAAGAATTATTTGAGAAAGCACTCAATAAACCCAAACTTAATATCCGCACCGAAGCTTTAAAATCAGATAATCCTCAAGGAACACCACCCGCAATGGTGTTGTTACCAGAAATTCTCCGTCGTATGCGAGAAATGACCGCAATGATGCAACAGCAAAATGCTGATTTTCCTGAAGATCATATTTTGTTAGTAAATACTGCACATCCCTTGATTCAAAACCTGACACATCTCAGCCAAGGTAGTATTATTCAAGGTGATGGTGAGTCACCTACAGATCAATTGGTGAAAATGATTTGTCAACACGTTTATGATTTAGCGTTGATGTCTCAAAAAGGCTTTGACGCTGAAGGAATGAAATCCTTTGTTGAACGTTCAAATGACGTACTCACCAAACTAACCGAACAAGCGAGTAAGTAGAAAATATCCCAATTTGGTAGAGACGTTATATGGAATGTCTCTATTGATGCCAAGGAATAATGGTGGGTTACGCTACGCTAACCCACCCTACAATTTTTCACTACTTTATTTTTTATCGTAAAAAAGCTCGGATATTAGCCTTATAAGCTGTACTGTCCAAGCCATAATTTCCACCGCTCGGTCGGGTATTAATTTGATTTTGGAGAGCCTTAACGCGATCGCTTGCTCCAGGGTGTGTACTCAAAAATGTGGGAACCGAACTTCTTCCCTGTAGCTTTTTCATAAACGAAACCATCGCTAACTGAGAATAACCAGCCCGCGTTAAACTTGCTAGTCCTCTTTTATCAGCATCATATTCATCTTGACGACTACGAGGACGATTGAGAGCTAAATCGACACCTATACCTACTGCTTGACTGCGACTTAAGCCGGTTGCTGTAGCCACACCACTAGCGATCGCTCTTTGTCGCATCTGCTTAACTAGGTGTTGACCCTCAATATGACCCATTTCATGACCGATAACACTAGCTAGTTCTGCTTCATTGTCCGCAGTTTCTAGCAACCCTGTATTCACATAAACGAAACCACCCACAGTGGCGAAAGCATTCACCGCTTTATCCTCAACCACTTGAAAAGTATAAGGGATATTAGGGCGATCGCTATTAGCTGCTAAACGTCTACCAATCTGCTCTACATAGCTATTAAGCTGTTGATTACGAGAAATTCTGACTTCTTGGCGCAATTGATCATTCATCTGCTTACCAAGCTCAACTTCCTGACGAGCAGACATATTAGACAACTGAAATACTTGCACACCTTGCAATAACAGCGGTAAAAAATCGAAAGCTTTGCTTGGTAGAGGTGTACTCAAGCACAGGCTCAAAGCAACACTTAAGGAAATCAACGGGTAAAACCAAGGTCTTCTCCCTAAACGGTATTTTACCAAAAATCCATTCCAGTTAATCATAATCCTGTGAAAATAGAGTTGTGTGAGAACTTAAAATAGAGGACGTATTTACAGACAGCTAAGTTGCATTCTCAACTCAATATCCCTAATCTAAACAACCGTATAGACATCAGCATAGCAAGCCGGAAAACTCTCAAAGTCTAAGCTATGATTAAGAATCAGAAGTTCTCAAGTGCTTTCTTAGTCAGCTTTCTACTCCCACTGCTCGGAACTGTCTCAGTCATGATAGACTGTCGCATGACTTCACTGTCCAGCCGCTTTGATTTATTACTTCACTTTTTAATCGCAAAAAACTTGTTATGCCTATTTTAGATTCCAAAGGTCGCTTATTCGGCAAAATCAACTTACTCGATTTAGGTGCTGGGCTGGTAATATTACTAGTTATAATTGGCATCTTTATATATCCCGGAACTTCCGGTTCTGTAGCTCAAGTCGGTACAAAAACACTACCTATTGAAGTAGATTTAGTAATTCGTGGTTTAAATGTCCGTGAGCCTGAGCAGTTATTTAAGCAAGGATTTAACAAGGGTGGTAAAACCAATGTGATTATTCGTAATCAACCCTACGGTGAAATTGGCATTAAATCCATTCAAGAACTACCAAGAACAATCACTGTTCCCCAACCAGATGGTTCTGTTAAAGAATTGCCAGATCCAAGAGCCAATAATTTTAGTAGAGATTTTCTTTTGACCTTAGAAGGTAAAGCTCAAGTTACCGATGGTGGTCCAGTATTAGGTAATAGTAAAGTTAAAATTGGGATGCCTTTTGAATTAGAAGGTTTTAATTACAACTTTAATGCTTCCGTTATTGATATTCGCTTAAATGATAAATAGCATTTTGGTAATGGGTAATTGGTAATTGGTAATTGGTAATTGGTAATTGGTAAATAAATTTCTTTTTCTGCTTCCCAATCCCCAATCCCCAATCCCCAATCCCCAATCCCCAATCCCCAGTCCCCAATCACCCATTCAGCAAAGTTAAAAATTTACGAATTAATCCTATCGTCACCGCAGGTAATTCTAATTGCGGTGTTAACCCTACATTTTCTAAAGGTTGAAAATACCGGATAGCTTGGGGATTGATTTCTGCAAAGCGACGACCAATTTCTGGTCCTGTAAATTGTGATTTTTGTCCCCAAATAATAGCAGTGGGAGTTTTTAGCTGTTGAATGTAAAGAGACAAATCAAAGCACAAGTCTCCACGCACAAAAGATAGTGCTGCATATTCAGCATTTGGTTGTTGTGCAGATTGTAAATAAGCGTCCACAATCTCTTGATAAACTCGATTACTTTCGGCAAATTGTCTTTGCTCTAAAAAGCTGCGAATACCTGCATCTGTGGCAATTCCAGTACTATACAGCAAACGGTCAACCACAGGAACGCTGACTAATTGGGCAAAAAAGCTGCGGGAGTAATCTTGTCCAAAATCTGAAAGTCCAGAGGGTGTGACCAAAATTAACGACTTAAATAGATCAGGATGAGCGATCGCTACTCGAATTATAAACGCTGCCGTCAGAGAAGAAGCGATCGCTCTCACTGGCCCCGTACAGGTCTGTTCAATCAACTCCTGAATCGTCGTCAAATAATCCTCAATTTTGTAACTGCGTTGCGGATGCTCAGAACGACCCCAACCAATTAAATCTGGTGCAATCACCCGATATTCAGTCGCAAAAGCAGGAAACACCTTCGACCACTCATAAGCAGAAGACCCACCACCAAAACCATGCAGAAATAGCAAAGTTTCCCTGTCAGATTTTTCACTTTTATCCTGCCAAGGTGATCCAGTTGCTGTATAGTACACCATCCTACCTAGTGAGGTATTTATGGAGTATTGCTCAAAACCTAGTGGTTCTAACATAAGTATTACGTGTTTATTTTTGTATCTAATGAACATTCACAGCACTAAGATAACTCCAAAGTGCTAACTGATTTTGGCAAACGCCCCACTCCTATTTATTATCAGCCAACTCAGAACACCATAACTTCTGACTATCGTTAGATTAAGCAAATGTAAAATCCGACAATGGCTTATAAAGATTTAGTATTGTTTTTTTGATAATTTTACAAACAATTATGCTAAAACCACTATGCAATAACGCTTTTTGATGGTGTTTAGCATGACAACTAAATCAATACCTACGTGAATTTTCATGGTAATCTATCGGATAAATCACAGATAGTTGCAAAACTCAACTACATTACTTTCAGTAGTACTGAGTAATGAGTACTGAGTAACCTCATATCACGAAACAGGGGGATGGTTACTAATCTGGTCGAAGTTATTGAAGTATTGACTTTGATTGTGTATGTAGAAATAAGAACTTTTTTATTGACGTGATTAATTTCTAGATAATGGTAAAGCGGGGTGTCATGTTAAATCAAGCTACTCTTCAATCAGACCAAATACAAACAATTGAAAACATTGAAAACACACAATTTCAACCTAGTCGATGTGGTGTAAAAAATGAAATTGTAACTTTAGTTTGGCAGGATATAGTCGAAGAAGAGCAAGATGAAGATATCTATGCTGAAAAGGTAACTCTACCTAAATGTATGCGTTTGGATTTGGATGAGTTAAATTTTTTTGAAATAATAGATAATCAATTTAAGCAACACGGCCTCATTTTTCACAATTCCTTAGCCATACATCCATCAAATCCAGCATTTCCCAGCCAATCAGGTCTGAAAGTTTTAATGGGATCTCCCAAAAGCGGATTTTTAGAAGTTAATTTCTTAAATCCTGTAAACTGGGTTAGTGCTTTAGTTACTAGCTCACAGAGATTAGTCCTAGAGGCATACGACCAGAATGATATATTGCTCACCAAATCAGTTCTACCCACGGCTAATCTGATCAATTCCGGCTCTGAAATTCCCCCAAATACTATGCTCTCCGTAATAGCAAATGACATCAAGAAAGTTAAATTCTGCTCCTTTGATGGTAACTTCACCCTGGATGAATTTAGGTTTTGTTTTTCAACCTGACTGAAGAGCTACTAATTTTTAAAATGTCTCTTTGTCGGGACTGCTATCGGCAAGTACGGCAATGTTTGGGCTGAATAATGGTATATTAATAACTATCGTTCTAACACACTCTACAAATTGGAGATAATTAATTTTTTTTGTATTCCCTTAATCAGGTCACAAGCAAAAACTTCTGATTTGCACACATTAATCAAATATAATTCTTGTGGGGGTTTTGTCTAGGACGTAAATTACCCAAATTAAGTAATTTTATAATCAAGAAGGTAAAAACTGTGGCACAGGCTTCGTCTTTTTGGCGGCAATTAATAAATCAGCTTCCAGAAATCAAGACAGGAAGCCAAAAGCAACGAAATTTAAAACGTTTCTCTGAACCTGGAAGCATACTGGGGTTCTTGACAATCATCGTTGCTATGCTGTTTTGGAACTGGAAACTACTGTTAGCACTTGTATCTGGTATTGCGGTAATGAGTTTGGTTTACTCAATACCGAAATGGAACTGGCAACTAAGTTGGTTAGAAATACGCAGGTTTTTAAACACTGCCAATAGTCGGTTAGCTTTAGCAGTCGCTAGTGGTGGTATTGCTACTGTCATTACTTACATGACTGCGGTAATCTGGGTTGATTCTCCAAGTCATTGGATAGCTGCTAGTGTTATTGTTCAAGGTGTTGGGACACTACTAACTCTAATTTTGTTAGTGTGGCAAATCTTCAGCCTTCAAGGCAATCAAGAAGAAGAATATCTTGATCAGTTGTTGAATAACTTAACGGAATCTAACTCATTGAAGCGTTTAATTGCTGTGCATCAACTAACTAAATTCATCAATCGTAAACAGGTTGATGCTTCTATCAAGCAAGATGTTGTCAAATGCTTACGACTTCTATTAAGTAAAGAAGAAGAACCAGAAATTCAAGAAGCAGCTTTGAATAGTTTACAAACTTTGGATGGATTACAAGTTCTACTACCTAGTAGTGCTAAATCTCTTGCACCTGTATCTACAAAAGTTAAACAAGAGGTAATTCATAATTAGGGTTTGTTGATAGCGTGGCGTATGACTTCTACGTCGTCACGCAAGCTATAGCCATATAAGTACCAAGACAGAATTAATGACATATTGGTTATTGACTAATTCTTTACCAGTCAAGGATTTCAGCCCCAATTTTTGTGTAATTAATTTTGTCCAATTACTTAAACCTAAAACCTTAATAAATCAATATTTTCAAGACTATTCCAGGTTGATAATGTGCAAGAAATAAGCGCTGATACGATGAAAACTCAAGCACTTTTTTCGGTTCTAGATGATTCTATCTTCTTCCTTCTTCTTCTTTCTGACTCCTGACTCCTGACTCCTGACTCCTGACTCCTGACTCCTGACTACTGACTCCTGACTACTGACTCCTGACTACTGACTCCTGACTACTGACTCCTGACTACTGACTCCTGACTACTGACTCCTGACTACTGACTCCTGACTACTGACTCCTGATTCCTGACTCCTAACTCCTGACTCCTGACTACTTTCTAAACAGTCTGCCATTTTTGACCTGTACCACTGGATGATTACACCGTCTGACCAGTTGTTCATCATGGGTAGTCACAATTACTGTTGCCCCAAAGGTATTTAACTTCTGAAGAATCTTGATAACTTGCCAGGAATTATCAGGATCAAGGTTTCCAGTTGGTTCATCTGCCAGCAACAATGGTGGAGTAGCAATAATTGCGCGGGCAATACTTACGCGCTGTTGTTCTCCCCCAGAAAGTTGATCAGGAAAGCGGTCAGCTTTAGACAATAAACCTACTAATTTTAAAGTAGGTTCTAAACGCCGTTGAATTTCTTTACGAGTATAGCCTTGAGCTTGCAGCACAAAAATTATATTCTCTGAAACTGTGCGCTGAGGAATTAATTTGTAGTCTTGAAAGACAATTCCAATCCGACGACGGAAGAATGATAAGCGATCGCCCTGCAAGTTGGCTACATTCAAATCATCAACGATTACCTCGCCCTGTGTGGGTAATTCCTGACCATAAAGCAGTTTCAGAAAAGTCGATTTACCAGAGCCACTAGGGCCTGTAATAAACAAAAATTCTCCCTTTTTGATATTTATACTCACATCCAGCAGGGCATGATAGCCGTTGGCATAAGTCTTGGAAACAGAGCGCAATTCCACCATTGTCTCAGCTTGACTAGCCTGCCGTTGAATGTCTTTTCCTTCCCTGTCAACAGACGCATCCGTCTTTTCTGGAGTTTTTAATATTGACATCCCTCACTCTGCCTCATACAGTTATCAGCTTCTATTCCGATCACCAATTAACACTCAGCACCATTAACATTTTTGACAATCAACCGATAAACACAGGCTTTCAGTACAAACTCAGGCAAAGCCAACATTCGTCGCCAACGCCAAGGTTCTTGATACAAACGATAGAGCCATTCTAAATTGTTATTTGCCAACCAACGGGGAGCGCGAGTTTTTGTTCCTGACCAGATATCGAAACTACCACCAACTCCTATCCAAATGGCTTGGGGACACCAATGACGGTTTTTGGCAATCCATAATTCTTGACGTGGCACTCCCAAGCCAACAAAAATAACTTGTGGCTCCAATTGAGTTAAAGTTTGCTGTAATATTTCTTCTTCTTCTGGTGAATGATAGCCGGAGTGAGTCCCTACTATATTCAAACCTGGAACTTGCTGCTGCCAAAACTCTGCTGCTGTTGCAGCTACCCCTGGCGCTCCTCCATAGAAAAACACCTTAGGAGCTGTTTTTAGCTGGCCAAGTTCTTGTAAAAGGTTTTCTGATAATTCAATTCCTGGACAGCGTTGTACTTCTTGCCTTAACAAACATTGTAAATAGAGAACAACTCCTGCTCCATCTGGAATCACTAGATCAGCATTTTGAATTACCCCTGCTAGGGATAAATTTCGCTCTGCCTGCATAGTCATTTCTGCATTGAGCGTTACCACATGAGTCCCTCTGCCTTGTTCTAGGCATTCTAGCAACCAGTTGGGATAATTTTTCATTACATGAACTGGTAAACCCAATACTGAAAACTTTAGAGGCGATTTATACATAGTCTATTCTTAATTAGACCCACACCAAATTATTATTGAAGCTTAGTCTATCAAATTTTTTCCCAGGTGGATTATATATATCAGCTTACTTTTAGCCCATCTCTGGGTTGACTATTCACAGGAATTAGAAAATCTACTTTGATGAGACAGTACTGATAATAAATTTGACGATAATTTTGATATTTCTATTACCTCCAATACCTGAAACAGGCGTTGCTGAATTGAAATATGAAATTGGGAAATTTAACCTTTGCAACCTTGATTCTTTGCGCCTACTCTTTGCTACGCAACGCTACCGCGAACGAGATCGCGAAGCGCGATTGCGCCTTTGCGTGAGATATATTTATATCTTCATTTAGCAATGCCCTGAAACAGAATATCGCAGGTAAAAGAAGTATAAAATTTAAGAACTAAAGCCATATACGAACTTTCAAGCCTTTTGCCTGCTGTAAATAACAACTAATGACCAATGTTGAGGGCGTATTTTTGCAAATCTTCTAAATTACAGACTTCTAAAGCTCTAGCATGGGTGGCTTCTAAAACTACAGGTGGTGCAACGCCAGCTGCTAGGGCTTCTTGCCAACGTGCGGCACATAAGCACCAGCGATCGCCTGCCTTCAATCCAGGAAAGTTAAAATGAGGAACAGGTGTACTTAAGTCATTGCCCTGTGATTTGGTGAATGCGAGAAATTCCGTTGTGACTTGGGCGCAAACAACGTGCATCCCAAAATCCTGGCTTCCTGTACTACAAAAGCCGTCTCGATAATAGCCAGTAATTGGAGAATTACAGCAAACTTCTAAGGTTGTGCCTAGTACATTTTGCGCTTCTGCCATAAAAATCTCTCTTTCAAAAAAAAACAACTGTTAACTCTGCGATAAATTCATGACTTGTGCGATCGCTTTCACTAAATCTTCCCGCACTATCGGCTTTGGCAGATGCAACTGAAATCCTGCGGCTATAGCTTGGCGTTGATCATATTCTCCAGCATAAGCGGTTAAGGCGATAGCTGGCATTTTTCCGCCTTGTTCAGCCCTCCAACTTCTCACTTGACGTATCAGCATATAGCCATCTATTTCTGGCATACTAACATCACTAATTAACACATCTACCTGTGATTGTGATAGCACTTCTATTGCTTGCAATCCTGAAGATACCGCCATCACTTCAGCCCCATCTTGTTCTAAAACAAACGCCACAAAATCGAGAGAATCAACATCATCATCAACAACTAAAACCTTTATACCATTCAGCGACAAAGAGTTTAAAGTTAAAATAGAAGAATTATTATGTTCATCCATCATCCTGGAACTATCATCTTTAATCAACGGCAATCTGACAGTAAATTTTGCCCCCTGACCTATACCTGGGCTTTCTGCAGAAACAATCCCACCATGCATTTCCACTATATTCCGCACAATTGCCAGACCTAAACCTAATCCACCAAATTTTCTAGTAGAACTGCTATCTGCTTGCCGGAAGTAATCAAATACATAGGGCAAAAACTCATAACTAATTCCCTTACCTGTATCACTAACAGTAATTTGAGCATAGTCATCAACCCGCCCTAATTGCACTTCTACCATTCCTCCCCGGTCTGTAAATTTAACAGCATTAGAAAGCAAATTCCAAGTAACTTGTTGCAAGCGAGTAGGATCACCTATCACTTTTCCAATATTCTCTGGCAATACTGTTTTTATCTGAATAGATTTAGTGTCTGCGGCTAAACGGATTGTCTCTATAGTTGACAAAATTGTAGATTCTAAGTTAACTTTTGCCGTATTTAGCACCAGTTTACCCTGTAAAATTCTAGAAACATCAAGTAAATCTTCAATCAGTTGAACCTGTAATTTGGCATTGCGCTCAATAGTTGCTAAGGCTTGAGATATCTTGATCTCGTCTAATTTATGGGTTTGTAACAACTGTGACCAGCCTAAAATTGAATTCAGAGGCGTGCGTAACTCATGGGAGAGTACAGCTAAAAATTCATCTTTAATTCGATTAGCTGTTTCGGCTTGTGTGCGTGCTGCTTGTTCTAACTCTAGTAAATGGGCGCGTTCTTGTTGTATTTCTTTATGTTCATGAATATCTGTACAAGTCCCAAACCACTTAACTACAGAACCTTGCTCATCTTTAAGTGGTAATCCCCTTGATAATTGCCAACGATAACAACTATCAGCAGCACGTTTGAAGCGATACTCATTTTCATATTTGATGCCACTTTCGACAGCATTTAACCAGACTTGATAAGAACTTTCCACATCATCTGGATGTAATGCTTTCAACCAACCACAACCCAATGATTCCTCAAATGTTAATCCTGTGTATTCGCTCCAATTTTGATTAAAATAATCACACTCTCCTTTAGCATTACTTGTCCAAACAAGTTGGGGTATTGCTTCCACCAAATAACGGTAGCGTTCCTCACTTTGTCTTAAAATTTCGAGAATGCGTTGACGTTCAGTTATTTCTTGTTGTAATCGCTCGTTAGTGTTAGTAATCTCTTGAGTGCGGAGAGTGACCAACTCTTCCAAGTGATTTTGATATTTTCTGAGTTCTTGATCTATGCGTAACCGATCAGATATTTCTGTTTGCAGATTTTGATTCATTTGTTTTAATAGAGTTGGGCTGGGAAGAGCTAGCGCTTGGGGAACTAAAGGTATAAGTTCTACTGCTGTAATTACAGATATGAGCGCAGTCCCAGCTTTAACTAAACCTGATAACCAGTAAGTTGGATACCATAGAGTCCAAATTTCTAGTAAGTGCGTAGTGCCGCAAGCAATAATAAAGGCGCTAAACAACAGAAATATCCAAGAAAATGGCAGATCTTTACGCTTATTAACAAAGTAAAATAATGTAATAGGAATTGAGTAATAAGCTAGGGCAGTCAGTGCATCAGATACTAAATGTAGGAAAACTAAATCAGTTTTCCAAAGATAGCAATGCCCATGTGGTATGAACGGATCTGCATTAAAAAAATATTCCATAATTCTGGCATTGTTTCTAATAGGTATATTTGATTTGGATTAATTACTAAATACAGCAGAATTCAGGATTTTTCGTGAGCATACTATGGCTAACGCCACGCTACGCTCACAGAAGCTTTATTTATCTGTAATATTCTGTCTATAGCAGTCCTATTTGATTTTTGAAAATATAAAAATGTATATCTCCGATTTCTTCAAAATTTTTCTGGGTATTGTAGTTGATAAATAATTGAGGATTGCTATAGCAGTCTAGTTCGATTTGTGATAATTTGCATTGAATCAATCAAAACAAAATCTATACAAAGTTAGATTTTTGTAAGAGTGATATCCCTACGTAATTCTTCTTAAAAGAAGATATTACAACATAAAGTGTATTCTGTTGAACTGATTCCTGCTTGTACCTATAGATTATTGATCATAAGATAAATTTCTGGAAATTGCGGCGATCAAGTTGAAACAAATATATCCATAATCTTTTTTAAAGTCTCTGAATCTCTAGAAAGCACAAAATTTCAGTCTTTTACATTAATTTGATCAATTACTGCCAAAATACAGTTACCAATTCTACTGAATTTACACGTTCGGGATGATCTCGGTAAACAAAGACCTGTCAGAGCGTGTTCGTCATGGCAAAAATTACCGTTACACTACGGTGAGAGAGGTTAAAAAAATGTGGAAATAATTATAAATTAAGATTCTCATGCCTTTTGGGCGTGATAAGTGTAAAACTGAGTGTTAACGGACGGAAGTTGACTATGAGTAAAATTCGGATCGCGCTAATTGAAGATCATGATCTCACTCGTGTGGGTATTCGGACAGCACTAATGCAAAAGGAAGAGATTGAAGTTGTAGGGGAAGCTGCAAATGCGGCTGAGGGGCTAAAAATGTTAAAAAAACTACAACCAGATATTGCGATTGTTGATATTGGTTTACCCGATAAGGATGGTATTGAGCTAACAAGAGAGTTCAAAGCGGTTGCTGACAGTGAAGAGTTAGACACAAAAGTGTTAATTTTGACCCTACGAGATAACAAAGAGGCAGTATTGGCAGCTTTTGCGGCGGGAGCAGACTCCTACTGCATGAAGGATATCAAGTTCGATAATTTACTCGAAGCAGTGCGAGTAACTTACAATGGCAATGCTTGGATTGATCCAGCGATCGCTCGAATAGTATTGCAACAAGCACAACAAAGTCCACAGAGACTGACATCCATATCCTCTGATACCAAATTTTCTGTCAATTCTTCAGAATCATCAGAAACTCAGCAGTCTATTGAAGCTTACTCCCTCACAGAAAGGGAATTGGAAGTATTACAATTAATAGTCGAAGGCTGTAGCAATGCAATCATTGCGGAGAGACTTTACATCACAATTGGAACAGTAAAAACTCACGTTCGCAATATTCTTAATAAGCTATGTGCTGATGACCGTACCCAAGCAGCAGTACGTGCCTTGCGTTCTGGAATCGTGGGCTAATTAGTGCAAGAAGGCAGTCTTGGTGGAGGGAAGATAGCTTGTTGGATAAGATAACCGAGAAAGATCAAGAAAAACTCAAGCTCATGGTGGTAGATGACGAGCCAGATAATTTGGACTTACTCTACCGCACTTTTTGGCGAAAATTTAAAGTATATAAAGCAAATAATGCCCATGATGCTTTGGCAATCTTAGATCAAGTAGGGGAGATGGCCGTGATTATCTCTGATCAAAGAATGCCAGATATGAACGGCACAGAATTGTTCAGTCGCACAGTGGAACGCTTTCCCGATACAATTCGGATTTTGTTGACCGGTTTTACTGATGTCGAAGATTTAGTCGATGCAATTAATTCTGGTCAGGTATTTAAATACATCACTAAACCTTGGAAGCCTGAACAGCTAAAGGCATTAGTCGAGCAAGGCTGTGATACATATAAATTAGTAAAAAAGCGGACAAAAGAACTACGTCATGCTCTAAGACGAGAATCTTTATTTAACGCCGTCACCACAGCAATTCGCCAATCGTTTGACTATGACAGTATCTTACAAAAAATTGTCTGTACTATTGGCAAAACTTTTTCTGCTACTAGTTGTGTCCTCAGACTAGTAGAGGACGATCGCCTAACACAAAACCAGTTTTCCTATCAAGATTCCAAAGACCCAGATTTCAGTCTACCCTTCAACCCTATCCCCTTAATTGAAGAAGTTCTCCAAACTCAACACTATCAAATAATTCAAGATACACATCATGACAATCCTTATCACTGTGTAGTTGTACCATTTACCTATCAACAGCACTTACTAGCTGTGATGACTCTCTATCAATGGGGCAGTGAGCATCCTTGGCCAGAGGAAGACATCCAACTCCTGACAGGTGTGGCAGAACAAGCAGCTTTAGCTCTCTCCCAAGCCAAACTCTACCAAAGCCTGCAAGAAAAACAACAGCAAATCCACCTGGAATTGGAAGTAGCTCGCCAAATTCAAAATAATCTGCTCCGTCAAACTTTACCTGATCTTGACGGTCTCAAGGTACAAGCCTGCTGTTACCCAGCACGGGAAGTAGGAGGTGATTTTTTTGAAGTGTTTGTTCATCCTAAAGGTGAATTGTGGTTAGCAGTTGGTGATGTTTCTGGTAAAGGTGTTCCAGCGGCTCTATTTATGGCTAGTGCTATTTCCTTATTGCGTCGGGAATTATCCCAAGAATCACCAGCCGAGCCGAATGTTGTCATGCAGAATCTTAACTATGCTTTATCTGATGACTTAATCAGTAACAATTACTTTATTACCCTTGTCATTGCATCTTACACCCCGACTACTAAGGAACTTGTCTATGCTAATGCCGGCCATATTTATCCTCTATTGTGGTCAAAGTCAGAAAATTTGGTGACTCAACCGAATTACCTCAAAATCCGCAGTGTCCCCTTGGGTATCCTCCCAAAGTGGCAAGCACAGTCTGAGCGATTGAAGCTTGCGTCTGGAGACACATTATTGTTAGCTAGTGATGGTATTACGGAAGCTAAAGTATCAAGATATTCAAAATTGCCTGAAAATACAGATGGTAGCAGTCGATCTATTCAGCCTACCATGCTAAATCAGGAAGGTCTTTGGCAACTAATCCAAGAACAACCTCAACCACTGTCTCTCAAACATTTACTAACTCGTATTCAAGCAGATAACCATGTGCAAGAAGATGACCAAACTATCCTCTCTCTGGAGGTTATGTAAGTAATGAAAAGTGAGCTTCACGTACCAAGTGACTTGATTTTTGTAAATATCGTTGAAGCTTGGTTGCTAGGATGCTTGAAAATCCATCTAGGAGAATCAGTGGATTGGTCAGCACAATCGAGTCGTTTGCGCTTGGCGTTGGTTGAAGCATATACTAACGCTGTACGTCATGCTCACAAAGATCAGCCGAATTTGCCAATTTTGCTGCGTTTGGAACTCAAAGAACGCAAATTGTTGCTGGAAATTTGGGATTACGGCCAAGGCTTTGATATGTCTGCCTATTTTCCTCCTGATCCGTCGGAAAAAAAAGAAGGTGGTTATGGGTGGCTGATTATGAATCGTCTCATGGATAAGGTCGAGTATCGGTTGCAGATTAATGGTGCTAACTGTCTGAAGCTAGAAGCTACTTTGCCCAAAGATTGAAGTAATTCATTAAGAAATATTAATTAAGCTATAACTTTTGCTAAATTTATTTGATTTATTAGTTGTTTTTATCAAATACTGTAATGTAAGGCTGCTTTTCTCAGTCTTGAATCCTGTTTGGGTACTAAAGACTCTAAATTGATACCTACTTTACTAAAATTTCAATTTTATGAAACCCTTATTTTGCTTGTCGCCTCGTTATCGTCTTGATGATGAATCACCCTGGTTAGAAGGAATTGATCCCAGCCGTCATTACTGGATTGCAGTAAATGGAGAAAAGAAGGTGACTTTAGCTCTTCCTGGGTTAATAGTTTCTTCTTTTGATGAGTTCAAAGAAGTGATCCGCAAATTCCGCTCTCTAAAACCTGGAGAAATAATGAGTTTGGCAAGAATTTCCAGCCGTTGTATGATTCGTTGTATAGCTGCTAACTGCTATGCTCTAGAAGCTAGAGTAAATGATGCTCCTGTGTGGCATCTTTTTGATCAAGAAACTTTAGATAGCTTGTTAATGACAGCGCATCCAGATTGGCAATGTTCTCCCTCAGACGTTGAGCTAGGTAGAAGATTGTTACTCCGTTCTTTGGAAAGAAGTGTGACTACTCAAAGTCAGAGTAGATTAAAGTCTGAAAAATGATTTTTTGTTAATTCTCTGGTGGACGCAAAGCAATTAATTCTTGCCTAGAGGCTAAAAGTTTGATTCTGGCATCCAAAATGTGCTTTTGGTGATTAAGGATAAATATCCAGAGGGTATTAACACTACACCAAGAAGTTTGTACTTTTCCTGTCACTTGAATTTGGATTTGATTATTTACCAAATTCTCAGTAGTTCCTTGGTGGGGTTTGGCTTTGATGTCTTGCGCTTCTTGATGTAGATAGGTAGCGATCGCATCTCGTCCTACAATAGCAGACTCTAATGGTGGGTGCATCACACCATCTTCGGCAAATAACCCAGCAGTCGCTGTAAAGTCTCCAGCATTTAAAGTTGTGAAATAACGCAAAATAATCGGTTCTGTAATTCCTGAAATCTGAAGTTCTCTTATAAATTCACTAGCTGTCATAAATTTATCTCATTTGGTGATTGGTAATTGGTAAATTGTTATGAATCACTATCTAAAAAAAGTTGTCCCAAGCAATTACCTGGGAACAACAATAAAAAACATTGAGGTTGGAAAGATATCGAAAGCTGATTATCTTCAGATGACTAAATTCGTAATATTTAGTCAGCTAAAGGATCAACACCCATGTCAGAAACTACTTTCCGTAGCACTGTAATTTGTTGACCGAAATCTAAATCTTTGAGTGTTTCTAAAACTTGTGCGCCATCACGAGATAGCTGATAACCTGCTGGTACAGGAATAACAGAGCCTTTCGCCATTAATTCTGATAACTCGTACCAGAAAGCCAACTTTGTGTTAACACTGAAAATTCCGTAAGCACGAGAAACTTGAGTATTTGCTTGAGCAGCCAAGTCCCGCATTACTTGTAACTGCTCTGGGTGAGACATTTGCTTAATTTGACTCAAAAGACCTTCTGCCATTTGTAACCGTGCTGCACCTGTAGCTGCTGGGGTGATGGAGCGACCCATTTCTGTGTAGGCATACCATAGTACAGCTAGTTGTTCATCCACGCTGAGGGCTTTGAAGACAGCAGTAGTTGAAGCGACAGCATCACCAGCTTGGGTGCTGTAGTTGAAAGCCTGAGAGAGGCGGGTTGAAGCTGAATCAGAAGTGAATGTCATATTTTTACCACAGTCTATATAACTAAGTGGTCGTCATGAACTGCGTACACCGAATAACGAATGAAAAATGGATTTGGTATTTTTTACTAGGCACTTTTTCAAGTGATTTTGTTAATCGGTGGGAGGTTTGCATCACTCTGGGTTGCTTGACCTCTTGCTAACTATTCTGCATTATTTCTTAATAATTTGACAACAATGTTTACAAATGGTATGGATAGTAAGATCAAATGAATATATTCACGAAATAGTGTACAATCGCCATGCAATCGACTGGCAAAACTTGCAATCATAAAAATGAATCAGTCTCCACTCACCAGCAGCATGGTAAAAGAGAAAGCCAGGGAGTTGGGTTTTCATAAAGTTGGGATTGCATCGGTAGATGGGATAGATGCCATAGTGATGCAACGGTTGCAGGCATGGATGGAATTGGGTTATCACGCTGATATGCAATGGATGGCTAATCCTAAACGTGAGGATGTTCGTTTAGTAATGCCAGAAGTGCGATCGCTTGTTTGTGTGGCGCTAAATTATTACACACCAGACCAACGTCCAGAAGGTGAAGAATATGGAAAAATTTCCCGTTATGGCTGGGGACGGGACTATCATAAAATTCTGCACAAAAAGCTCAAACAACTAGCTACCGGGCTAGAATCATGGAGTGAAGGTGTAAAAGCCAGATATTATGCAGATACAGGCCCAGTGCAAGATAAAGTTTGGGCGCAAAAAGCTGGTATTGGTTGGATTGCCAAGAATGGTAATGTGATCACGAGAGACTATGGATCTTGGGTTTTTTTGGGAGAAATATTAACTAATATAGAACTAGAGAGCGATCGCCCAGCTACAGAACATTGTGGAACTTGTACCCGATGTTTACAGGCTTGTCCTACTGGGGCAATTACCGAGCCATTTGTAGTAGATGCCAATCGTTGTATAGCCTATCATACCATTGAAAACCGCGCCGATAACTTGCCAGACATACTCACACCTCACTTACATGGCTGGGTTGCCGGTTGCGATATTTGTCAAGATGTATGTCCTTGGAATCAGCGTTTTGCTCAGGAAACAGATGTAACAGATTTTCAACCTTATCCTGGGAATTTAGCACCCAAGCTGGTAGAATTAGCGCAAATCTCAGATGAGGAGTGGGATAAACAATTTCCAGCATCAGCCTTACGACGGATTAAACCAGAAATGTTACGACGGAACGCTCGTGCTAATCTTGATGCATCTAGGCTAAAGAATGACCCAGAAAGTAATAATATTTGACTTTGATGGAACGATTGCGGATACAGTAGATGCTCTTGTAACTATTGCCAATCGTTTAGCTTTAGAGTTTGGTTATATACAAATTACCCCCGATGAACTTGCTCTTTTGAGGAATTTAACTTCTAGAGAAATTATTAGATATTCAGGTATTTCCGTCTTAAAGATTCCTTTTTTGCTTAAAAAAGTTAAAGGTGAATTAAAAAACAAAATTAAAGAATTTCACCCCATACCCGGAATTCCCGAAGCCTTAATAGAACTCAAAAATGAAGGATATCAACTTGGAGTTATTACTTCTAATTCTCAAGAAAATGTAACTGAGTTCCTCAAATGCAATGATTTAGATTATCTGTTTGAATTTATCCATTCAGGAGTAACGATTTTTGGAAAAACCACAATAATTAATAATGTCTTAAGGCAGAGGCAAATTAAAGCGCAATCAGTTATTTACGTGGGTGATGAAACTAGAGATATTGAAGCTTCAAAAAAAGCAAATATCAAAGTGATTGCAGTCACCTGGGGGTTTAATTCAGCAGAAGCACTAGCCAAGGAACATCCAAATTTTTTAATTGATCATCCAGGTGAATTATTAGAAGTGATCAAAAATTGTTAAAAGCCCAACCTAATAAAGATTGAGCATTGGCAAAAAATTAAGTTTTTGATGTTAAATAATTGGAATTACTTCTGAGGGGCTTTACCCTTTTGCAAAGCTTGTTGTACTAACTCATCACTAACACTAGTGATACCCTCAGTCTTAGAAGCACCTATTTCCTTACTCATCTCTATATAATCATCAGGATTACCTGTTGACTGCGCTTCAGTTTTTGTCTCTTCTGGTTCAGGGATTTCATATTTAGGTGCAGTAGCAGCTTCAGCAGCAGTTTTGCCTTCACCTGTGCGGTCAATTTCACTGACACTGAACTGCTGTGCAGCTGCATAATCAGCTTCAAAATCTACTTTTGGTGCTTTTTCATCACCACTAACTATATTTTCAGCAGCTAATTGTGCATCATGAGTAGTCGCTTCATTCGGGCTAGGGTTCACTTTATCAGGCATAATTAAAACCTTAATTAATATCTACATTACTGGTGCAATTTTATCAAAATATTTTACTAAATTCTTGTTCCTTAAGAGAGAGTGTACTCTCTATAACAGGATAGATAAAAACTAAATTAGCTAATTAATAAATATCCTTCTTTTGGTGGTAGAACATAATTCTAAAAATCTGATAATCCTATAAGTCCAGGACTCACGCACTGAAACGGAAAACTGTCATTCTGAGCGCAGCGAAGAATCTCTCCAGAAGTTGAAACGCCTATTTTACCGTTCTCAACTTGGCTGAGTGCGTAAGTCCTAAAGTCTTAACTGTTAAATTACTCTGAGGATTAATTATGACCGCTAGTTACAATAAAACTATTTCTCATCAAGCTCAGAGCCAGGAAACTCAAAATTTAGTAGAAGATTTTAATGCCTTAGATACCGATGCCAAATTAGCTTGGCTATATTTTGTTTATGAAAAAATGGGTGATACCATTACTCCTGCTGCTCCCTCAGCCGCAGAACCAGAATTAGCTCCCATGTTGGTAGGAGACTATTTGCAATTATCAGATGATGAACAACTAGAAATTATGCGGGATATAGTTAACTGTAAGGATACAGCTTATTCTCGTTCTTATGGAGCATTAAAAGAAAATAACCAGTTGTTCATTTGGTATGTTTGGGCAGAAGCTATGGGGGATACTGTAGTGGGAATGCCAGATAATTATGAGTCAACTGAAGCAATTAATGATTTACTTGCTCAAACTGAAGAAATAGATTTTGAAGGGCAAATTTCTGTTTTGCGGACAATTGCTGGTCAGATGGGTTATAGCGATGTCAAGCCGATTGCGACACAAGCAGAAACAGGTAAAACAGCCAGTTTATAATTCAATCAAAATTCTGAATTTTGATTTGGGAATTAACAAGTTGTAAGTTAATTTAACTCAAATGGGGTGAGGTGAGAAAGTATCACTTCACCTTAGATATATTGGCTTGCTCATTCTGTAATTTTACCTCGTAGAGCTTTAATTTCACCGCGTTTGGTTTTGCTGTCAATGCGTTTATTTTTAGCGCTGCGTGAGGGTTTTGTGGGCTTGCGTTTTGGGGAGATGACAGTAACGCTTCTGATTAAAGTTTGGAGACGTTTGAGTGCGTCTTCTTTATTCTGTTCTTGAGTACGATGTTGCTGGGCTTTGATGACAATTATCCCATCTTTGGTGATGCGCTGATCTCCCAAATTGAGCAACCGTTCTTTGTAAAGCGGTGATAGAGAGGAGGCGTTAATGTCAAAGCGCAAATGAATGGCTGTAGCAACTTTATTGACATTTTGACCGCCTGATCCTTGAGAACGAATTGCACTAATGCTGATGTCGGTGAGAGGGATGATAGTTTTGTTGGTGATTTGCAGCATAGTCTTTTTTAAAGATAGTTTGGTAGAATTTTTGGCGTATTATCCAGACACTACAAGCTGATTCAATTCTGCTGGTGTAATGTGAGAATGGACGACTTCACCATCACGAAACCAAACAATACGCTTGGTTTGACGAGCAACTTCTGGTTCGTGAGTCACCATGACTACTGTAATCCCACTGCTATTAAGTTCACCAAAAATATCTAAAACTTCTTGAGTTGTGCGGGAATCAAGTGCGCCGGTGGGTTCGTCAGCAAGGAGAACAACGGGACGGTTGACAATGGCACGAGCGATCGCTACTCTTTGTTGTTGTCCCCCTGATAATTGGGTAGGTTTGTTATTGAGACGTTTTTCTAAACCTACTTTTATCAATGCTTCAGTTGCCCGTTCTTTTCTTTCCCCTGGCTTAATACCAGCATACACCATTGGCAGCATGACATTTTCCATTGCTGTCAATTGATTTAATAAATGGAATTGTTGAAATACAAACCCTAGCTTTTTATTGCGAATATGCGCCAATTCTGTATCACCGATTTGGGCTACATCAAGATTGTCTAAATAATAATGTCCAGAACTAGGACGATCTAAACAACCAATAATGTTCATGGCTGTAGATTTTCCCGAACCAGAGGGACCCATAATTGCACAATATTCACCTTCTTCTATAACTAAGTTGATATCATTTAGTGCTTTTACTTCTGTTTCCCCACTACCATATATTTTGAAAATATCCTCAAGGCGAATAATTCCTGATTTTGGTACTGAATTAGGAATGTTTGAATCAGTTAAAGTCAGAGTATTTGCCACTGAATTTGATTCCTTTTTTAAAATTACGAATTACGAATTACGAATTACGAATTATGAATTATTTACGCGCTTCTTAATGCTACAATTGGGTCAAGTTGAGCAGCACGACGGGCAGGAACTACGCCAAAAAATAAACCAATTCCACCAGATATACCAACTGCCATTGTAATGGAAACGATGGAAATACTCGCTTCTAAAGGAGTTAAAATTGATACTAAAATTATGCCACCAACTCCAACTGTAGTCCCCACTAAACCGCCAATTACAGAAACAATTACTGCTTCAATAATGAATTGAAGTAAAATGTCCTGCTCGGTAGCACCAATTGCTTTTCTTAAGCCAATTTCTTGGGTGCGTTCGGTGACAGAAACGAGCATAATATTCATAATACCAATGCCGCCAACAAATAAAGAAATTCCAGCGATCGCAGCGAGCATGGTTGTCAAAGCACCGGAAATTTGACCGACTGTTTGCAAAGCATCTTTTTGGGTACGGATTGTAAAGTCATCTTCACCGACGAGTTTGTGGCGTTGTCGTAGTAAATTGGTAATTTGAAACTCTGCTGCATCCACACTATCGGCATCTTTAGCTGAAGTGACAATGTAAGTTACTTCTAGTCCATAGGGAGAAGTTCTTCCCACTAGCCGATTTGCTGATGTGAGAATCGGGACTAATGCTGACTCATCGTAATCTACACCCAAATTTGAACCTTTGTCTGTTAGTACCCCAATTACTTGAAAGCTGGCATTTTTAATTCTAATTTGCTGACTAATAGGATTAGTATTTCCAAAAAGTTTGTCTTTCAATTTTGCACCTAGCACCACAACTTGATTGCTGCGCTTCATATCTATGTCGGTGAAAAACCTTCCTGTCGCTACTTCAAAATCCCGCACTTTCAAAAAGCTGGGAGTTGTCCCAATAATATTGACATCGGTATTTCTGTTTTTATAAGTCACCACCTGTCTACTATTCAATTCCGCTGTGGTAGCTGCTACTGTAGGTACTTGAGTTGCGATCGCATTAGCATCTTCTAAAACTAGCGTTCTGGTAACATTTCTAGCCACCCGTTGAGTTTCCTCGTTACCGGGAATCACAAATAAAACGTTTGGCCCCAAGGAATTTAATTGATTAGCTACAAACTTTTGTCCTCCTTCCCCAATCCCAATCATCGCAATTACTGAACCATTACCAATCACAATACCCAACATAGTCAGGGCGCTACGCAACTTATTAGAGAGTAAGGTTTTACCCGCCATTTGCACGCTTTCTAGGAAGTTCATGATTTTTTCTCTGCTTTGGCTTTTTCAATTTTGTAGTCTTTGGGTGGGTTCACAAATATCAAATCACCCTTGTTTACTCCCTCTAAAACCTGAGTTTCGTCTTTGATTTGCGCTCCAATTGTGATTTCTCGAAACTGGGGTTTATTATCCGTATCTGGTATCAGCACGCCAGTTTTGCCATTTTCGGTGAGAATTGCTACAGTTGGTAGGGTTAAAGCATCGTTAATGCGATCGCCCAAAAACGTCACATCTACATTCAAGCCAGAACGCAATTTATCTGCACCACTATCAATCACCACCCGCACCTGAAAAGATGTCACACCTTGTTCCACCACCGCTTCAGGAGCAATCAGACGGACACGGCCTTTAAATACTTGATCTGGATAAGCATCAGCAACAATTTCTACCTGCTGTCCTTGCTTAATTCTACCAATATCAGCTTCTGGAACCTGAGCTAAAACTTCCAAACCCGTCGCTAAAGCCACAATTGAACTAGAAGTTGCTGAGGTACTTGTAGAAGCCGAAGTTGTTGGTGTCACAAAAGCGCCTATATTGGCGTATTTTTGAGTCACAATCCCCGCAAAAGGAGCGCGAATAATGGTATCTTCCAACTGTACTTGCTGCTGTCTTAACTGAGCTACAGCCGACGCTACAGAGGCTTTAAGTCTGGCAATTTCTTCGGGACGGTTGCCATTTTCCAGCTTTCGCAGTGCTTCCCGTTCTTGAGCAACTACGGCTTCTTGACTTTTGATATCTTCATCACGGTTCCCCACTTTTTGTAGTGATAATCGGCGTTGAGCTTCTTCTAAACTGGCTTTTGCTCTTTTATCTTCACTGATATATTGTTCTAGGGAATCTTGGGAAATAGCCCCTTCTTTTGCTAACCCTTGATAACGTCTTACCCTAGATTGGGTTAGTTCTACCTGCGCTTTAGCTGAATCTACAGCGGCTTTAGCTTGATCAATTTCCTGAGAACGATTCCCCGCCCGAATGATAGCTAACTGGGATACTGCTTGGGCTACACGCGCTTTAGCTTGGGCAATTTCTTCAGGACGACTCCCCGCTTGACTTTCCGCTAATTGTGCTTTGGTTTGCTCTAAATTGGCTTGAAATTGAAGAATTCGCATTTTAATTTCGGAGTTATCCATACGAGCAATAATTTGCCCTTTTTGGACTGTTTCTCCCTGTTCAATATCCAAATCGGTGATAATTCCCGGATTTTTGGGACTAATATTCACGCTTTGTACTGGTTGCACTTTCCCACTAGCAGTAATCCGCACTGTGACACTTTTTGCTGCAACTGGAACAGTGAGTTTAGTAATGTCTTGTTTACGGTTTTCTGGATTCGCTATTTTTAAGGCTGTAGTTGTACCAACTATCAAAATACCAGATGCCATTAACCCCATTAACCAGCGAAATGGGTACTTAATTTTTTTGCCAATTAGCGGAATTTCTATGTGAGTGGTCATATGATTTTGCGGTAATTACTAAAATTTAAAGTTGTTAATTTTTTGAAGTCAGAAATGAAGAATTCGGTTTATATAAACCATCAGTAAAATCTATGCTTTGGAGATTATTAGTTTTGCTTTTATACTAGCAATTAAATATAGGATGAGCCATTACCTGATTGGGTGAAATTTGCTAGTTTTTGGAGATAGATATAATTACTAATTAGCAAGGAATAACAATAAAATGTAAGTAATTACTTATTAATTTGCCAAGAAAGCTTTAGTTAAGTTGTGCAATTAATCTTAAATAGGTGCAATTCCTTGCCAAACAATATCTACGAGATTTTCAACGAATGTTGTTTCATCTGTTTTTATAACTTCTCCAGGGTGCATTTGTTCTAAGAAAACATAGTTCATTAGCGATCCTAGCAATATCATAGCAATAGTCTGAGGATCGCTCTGACGCAGCCGTCCTTGTTCTATTTCTTGTGCTAGAAATTTAGTGAATACTTTGACCTCACGGATAGGTTTCGATTTAATTATATGTGCCGTTTCTGGAAGTAGATTACCACGCGATCGCAACATCATTAATCGTGGCATTACTTGACGATGAAATTCTAAAGTTTGCAGACACAGATGAATGAGGTTTTGTTTGAGATTTCCTTTCCCAGATAAAGAATCCAATTCTTGCACCCAAGGGGGTCTTTCAGGAATTCCCATTGAAGCAAAGAAAAGTTCTTCTTTGGTTGAGAAGCGTTTAAAAATCGACGCTTCCGAAATTCCTGCTTTTTGAGCAATTTCTAAAGTTGAAGCCCCAAATCCTTGTTGAAGAAAGATTTCACGGGCTGCATCTAAAATTTGCTCATTAGTTATTTTGGGTGTGCGTGCCATAAATAAGTGTGTATTCACTTATTAATTTACTAGTTATTGATGGTGATGTCAAGAAGAAGATTTACTCAGCACTTATTTCTCGTTCCCATACAGAGTATGGGAATGAATGCTAGAAGGCTCTGCCTTCCAATTGACAGTAGAGTCAGAGCCTCTGTGATAGCATTCCCAGTCTCTGACTGGGAACGAGATAATGTATTTAACTGTAGTTTCAGATTTATGGAAACAAGCCTAAGCGAATCCATAATTGCCTTGCTATTACTTGTGATTGACTATTTAGTTCTAAAGTTTTTACAGTTACTCGTCCGATAGGCGTTATACCCATAATTAAACCAGTTTCAGAATTAACCAGGACTTACGCAACTGGCACAATGGGTGAGGGGTGAGCGAGAGGCCAAATAGATAATAGAAAACGGTAAAACCCTTTCCTGCTCGAACTTTCAATCATACTCCTGCTCAAGGAAGCCATGATTGATGATATTTTATACGTATAATTCAGGCAAGTGGCACAATTGGTGTGGATGCGGTGAAATCGCACCCCCGATATTAACCTTAGTTACCAATACTTAAAATGCAACTTTCACGATAAAGATCATAAGTAACAAAAATATGATTACCCTTGCTTGAGCGAGATAATAATAGGTATCATTTAAGTATTATTTGGTGATTTTATATGAAATTCACGAAACTAGATTATTGTCAATACCTACTAAGTAGTCAAATTAACTATACGATTACTAATTTAGCGGAACACTTGGAAAATATTAGTCATGATAAAATCAATTATTATTTAAGAAAAGAAAAATTAACACCCCGTCTACTTTGGGATAATGTGAAAAATTTAATTGTCCCGGATGAAGATGCTTATATTATCTTTGATGATACAGTGATAGATAAAAGATTTTCCGAACAAATAGAAATAGTCCGAAGACAATATAGTGGAAATGAGCATGGGATTGTGAGAGGGATAGGAATAGTTAGTTGTATATATGTAAATCCTAAAACTCAAAAATTTTGGGTAATTGATTATCGAATTTTTGATCCTGAGAATGATGGTTTAACGAAAATAGACCATGTTAAACATATGCTGCAAGGTCTTGTATATCAAAAGCTTCTACCATTTGAAACTGTTTTAATGGATACGTGGTATGCAGTAAATAATTTAATGCTTTATATTGATAGTCTAAATAAAATTTATTATTGTCCTTTGAAAACTAATCGTTTAGTGGATGATACTTTTGGTCAACAAAAATATAAGAATATTGAATCATTAGAATGGAGTAATGAAGATTTAGAATGTGGTAAAATCATAAAAATTAAAGCGTTTCCTGCTGAGAAAAAAGTGAACCTATTCCGGGTTACTATCTCTACCGATAGAACGGATTATGTCGCAACTAATGATTTATCTCAAAGTTCTACGGATGTTGCACAAAAGGTGTGTAAAATTCGTTGGAAAATAGAGGAGTTTCACAGAGAAATCAAACAATTAACTGGCATTGAATCATGTCAATGTCGCAAAGCCCGCCTTCAAAGAAATCATATTGCTTGTGCTATGTTGGTTTGGCTGAGATTGAAAAATTTAGCCTATCAAACAGGCCAAACTATTTATAAAATCAAACACAATTTACTATCTAATTATCTAATTCAGCAATTAAAACGTCCAGATGTTCATATGTCTTTGATTTGATTTAAATTTTCATGTGACTTCCCTCAGCCACGCTCGTATTTTGTGCCAGTTGCGTAAGTCCTGTTAACTTGAAAATGCTCTTCCCATTGTTGTTCTCTAGGATTAAAAAGACGAACTTCAGCATTAGATTCGGGATCTATTTCACTA
Organism: Anabaena sp. WFMT; assembly: GCF_051781005.1. NCBI lineage: Bacteria > Bacillati > Cyanobacteriota > Cyanophyceae > Nostocales > Nostocaceae > Anabaena > Anabaena sp. WFMT. The sequence continues at coordinate 28,450 of NZ_JBPWOA010000016.1, forward strand.
ATACGAGTTCCTTTACGCAGATTACAGGAACGGCAAGCAAGGGCTAAATTTATTTCAACATTAGCACCTCCTCTACAAGTAGGAACTATATGTTCAACCTCAAAGGGAAAATTGAATACTAATTCGGGTGCATGACAATATTCACAGCGATGAATGGCGCGATCTGCTACCAGATTATAAAATGGGTTCATTGACTAGACTGTTGTGCTAAAGATGCTGTTCTGGCTGTAGCAGCTTTGAGTTCAGCATTGACAAGATTATCTAACTCCATTTGTATTTCTGGGGCAAGTATCTCTTCTTTATCTCGTGCTGTCCTCCACATACTCATTAACTCAGATAACCGTTGTTGTTGATCGCTAGTAAAAAATTGGTCAGGATGAAAGTTATCAATAATTAATATTGCACGAAATTCAACTTCACCTAACAGACTAGTCAAAGCATCTAAAGCTTGACCGGCAGTTTTGCCAACAGACTGCTTATCACCAGCAATGGCACGGTAAGACTTTTCACCACTGGAATTTGATATAGGCAAAATAGCAACTGTTGTCATAATGCTTATTAGGGGTATCTGCTGTTTATTAATTATAAGCTTTACTGAAAACAGGCGATCGCTAGAACTCGGTACTCAATACTCATTTCTGATTACTGGATCTTTGTAAATTAGCCAAAGCGCGGTTGTAATTTAAAATAGCTGTGATTCGATTACCTTCAGCTATGGTGAGGTCATTTTCAGCAGAAATCACTTCAGTTTGAGTACCAACACCAGCTTGAAATCTGAGTCTAGCTATACTTAAAGCTTCTTTGGCTTGATTTATAGCCACGCTAGAAGTTTGCACATTATCCAAATTGGACTGTAACTGCAAATAATATTGTTCAACATCAAAGCGAATTTGGTTGCGCTGGCTAGAAAATTGAGTTTCTGCGATCGCAATATTAGCTTTTGACTGAGCCGCTCGCGCTCTTGCTGCACCCCCATCAAACAAATTTAGACTTGCTTGCAATCCCAAGGAATAGCCATCACTAACGCTAACACTGTCGTTATAACGATCTAATAAACTGTAGCTGGCATTTAAACTAATTTGTGGACCTAGTTGTGAAAGTGCCTGTCGTCGCTGTTGCTCACTAATATTGCGTTGTGCCAAAACTTGTTGTAATTCTGGACGGTTTTGAAAAGCTTGGATAATACTTTCTTCTAATGGCTGTTGCCAAAGACCAGCTAATTCTACAGGATCTGCTGCACTGATATTAATTGACTGTGGCAAACTTAATCGAGTTGCTAATCGACGACGAGCAACTTGTTGTTGTGAAATAGAATTCGTGAGATTTTGGAGAGAATTTGCTAAATTCACTTGAGTTTGTAAAACATCAAATCTTGTACCCACTCCAGCCTGTTGTCGAGCTTCAGCATCTCGCAAACTAGCCTGGGAATTTTCTACAGATGACTGATTAATTCGGACTTGTTCATCTGCTTGTTGCAAATCATAATATTCAGTTGTGACATTTAACCGAATTTCTAATAATCGGTTTTCTACATCTAATTCATCTATTCTTAATTGTTCCTCAGCCGCTCGAATACTAGCTTCCCGATTGCCGGAGGTATAAAGGTTATAATTTATTTGTGCTTGACTATTGAAAGAAGTGCTAGGTGAAGATGAATTGTTAAGAAACCCATCACCGCTATTCGTTACACGACCATTAACATCAATATTAGGAAACACAGCTGATTGAGCTTCTCGTAATGCAGAACGGCTGCGTTCTAATTCTAATTTTACTACCTGTAAGTCGTTATTATTACGTTGTGCTAATTCTAAAGCTTGTATTAAGGTAATTGGCACATTTTCCTGAATTTTAACTTCCTCTGGACGGGTGGGAAATAGTAAAGGATTGGGATTAGAGTTAGGGATAGGTAGAGTTTCTGCACTTGCAAAATTTGGTATGAGAGCGATAAATATTCCAATCCAGGTAGAATGCACTTTAAATAACATAATATTTCAGAATTAACTAACAATTAAACCATCTTGAACTCGGATAATTCTTTGCGTTTGAGCAGCGATATCTGGTTCGTGAGTAACAATCACAATTGTAATTCCTTGCTGATTAAGTTCTGTGAGCAAATTCATCACCTCATAGGAAGTCTCAGTATCTAAAGCTCCTGTGGGTTCATCTGCTAGAACTAAAGCAGGTTTGTTAACCAAAGCGCGTGCGATCGCAACTCGTTGTTGTTGACCTCCTGAAAGTTGACTGGGACGGTTGGCAATGCGATCGCCTAATCCCACCTTTTCTAGAGCGGCCAAAGCCCTTTGGCGGCGTTTTTGCTTAGGTAAATTGGCGTAAACCATTGGTAACATCACATTTTCTAAAGCTGTTGAACGTGCCAAAAGGTTAAACTGTTGGAACACAAAACCTATTCTTTGGTTGCGAATATATGCCAATTCATCATCATCAAAAGTAGTTAGATTTCTACCTTCAAAAATATAATTTCCTCCAGTGGGACGATCTAAACATCCTAAAATATTCATAAGTGTTGATTTGCCCGAACCTGACGCACCCATAATAGAGACATATTCACCTTCTTCAATAGACAACTCAATTCCTTTAAGTATAGGAACATCAACTTCTCCTAAATGGTAGGTTTTGGTAATAGATTCAAGCCAAATCATCGTAGTCATAATAGTAGTAATTAAAAATTATATCTCTCAAAATCTTCCTCTCTGAGCCTCTGCGTCTCTGCGTGAAATAAATATTTTCACTTAGCAACGCCGAATCTTTATTTAATCGCTTCTTAAAGCATTAATTGGATCTAATTTAGCAGCATTTCGTGCGGGAATTACACCAGCGACTAAGCCAACACTAAGTGAGAGTGCAAACCCGACGATGATTGATAAAAAAGAAATTACAAATGGAAATTTAAAAGTAGTTGCTGCTGCAAAAGCGATGATAATTCCACCGCCAATACCGATACTGCCACCAGCAATGGAAATGACAATGGCTTCAGCTAAAAATTGATTAAGGATGGCTGAATTAGTTGCTCCAACTGCTTTTCTAATGCCAATTTCTCGCGTTCGTTCGACAACAGAAACTAACATAATATTAGCAATACCAATTCCACCCACAACTAAAGAAATTCCTGCGATCGCTACTATCATGACTGTAAATAAACCCACAACACTAGTGAAGGTATTAACGATATCAGCTTGATTGGTGAGTCGGAAATCATCGGCTTGCGGTGGATAGATATTATGACGCAGACGTAAAAGATTGGTAACTTGAAATTGTGCAGCTTCTAACTGTTCTTGATTAGCAGATTTGACTAAAATTCCATTGACAGAAACGCCTACTAAAGCATTGTTACCAACTAGTCTTTTTGACATACTAGTCAGAGGGATGAAAATTTGGTCATCTCGGTCTGTTGGACCCTGAGAACCTTTAGGTTCCATCACCCCAATCACTTCATAAGCCTCTCCCTGAATCCGAATTCTTTCACCGATGACATTACTACTTTGAGTAAACAATGTTCTTTGGACTGTCGGTCCAATAATGGCAAACTGTGCAGCAATATCTAGTTCTTCTTGGGTAAAATATCTCCCCTGTTGGGGGCGGGTATTTCTGACTTCTGGGTAGTTTAAATCTGTACCTATAACTGTTGTTGAGGTATTCTGTCCCTCATAAACAACTTGTACATTCCGCTGTAGATAAGCAGAAACAAGTTCAGCTGATGGTGCTTGTGTGGCGATCGCTTTAGCATCTTCCCAAGTCAACGTGCTGCTAGAACCTACTCCTTGTCGCACATTCCCGCTTCTGGCCGCACCAGCTAAAATTTGTAGCACATCTGTACCCAAGGCTTGAATCTGTTGCTCAACACTCTTTTGCACCCCCTGACCAACAGAGGTAATGGCAATAACTGAAGAAATCCCAATAATTACCCCCAGCATTGTTAATCCTGTGCGTAATTTGTTACTCCACAGCGTCTCTACCGCCATGAACAATATTTCTAGCAATGGAACTGTGCGGGTGTTCTTAGCTTTGTTTGCATAATAAGCTTTAGCCATAACCGAGTAGTGAGTACTGAGTAGTGAGTATTGAATTGAAAAACCATCCAACAGGAGTGGGTTTCTTTAGAGATTAGCTGCTAACTGCTGCTAAGAACCACCGCGACGACCGCCACCTCGTCCACCACCGCCACCGCCTTCACCGCCTCCTAAACCAGGAAATACTCCTCCTCGTGGTGTTGATTGTGGTCGTGACCCTGGTGGGAAACTGAGCAGTACTCTCTCGTCTCCTGTCAATCCAGACTTGACTTCAGTAAAGTTATTCACAGTCACACCAGTCTCAATGCGAGTGAAAGCAGGTTTGCCATCCTCCCCTGCTACATACACACCTGTTGCACGTTGTTGGCGCACTACCGAAGCTGTTGGCACTACCAGGACATCTTCCAATTTACCGACTTGAAAATCAGCTGCCACATTCATCCCCGAACGCAGCAGCCTTTCAGGGTCTGAAAGTGCTACTCTGACTTCAAAACTGGTAACATTTTGCTCAACTATAGCTTGGGCTGCAATTTGACTAACTTTACCTATAAAGGTTTTTCCTGGGTAAGCATCTGCCTTAATTGTGACTTCTTGACCAATGCGGATTTTGGAAATATTCGTTTCAGCTAAATTGGAGACAACTTCATTCGTAGAAGCTAGAGACAAGATAGAAGAAGAAGTAGCAGAAGATACGGCACTACTAGCAGTTGTGGGAGTCACAAAAGCGCCAGGATCAGCATACTTTTTCGTTACCACCCCATCAAAGGGAGCGCGAATTATAGTGTCATTAATTTGGGCTTGGACGTTTTGTAAGGAGCCACGGGCAGACATCATTTGGGCTTGCGCTTGGTCAATATCTTCCCGGCGCGTTCCTGCTTTGAGAAGTGATAAAGATTGCTGTCTCTGTTGGACTACAGCCCGTGCTTGTTGAATATCTTCTGGACGCGATCCTGCTTTTTGCAATGCTAGTGCTTGTTGGGCTTCATTCACCTGAGCCTGGGCGCTATCACGATCTGCTAATTTTTGGTTAACAGTTTGCAGGGAAATTCCTCCTGAATTGAAAAGTTGCTGATTCCGTCGGAAATCATCTTCTGCTTTACTGAAATTAGCTTGGGCGCTTTTTAAGCGTGCCTCCGCTTGGGCAATATCTTGGGAACGATTACCTGCTTCTACCTTTCGCAAATTTGCCAAGGACTCTTCCAGTTGTGCCTGTGATTGAGCAATATCTTGGGGACGATTACCTGCAATCAATTTTTGTAGATTAGCCTCAGCTTGTGCTATTTGTCCTCTAGCAGAGGTGAGTTGCCCTTGCAGGTTGGAATCATCCATGTAAGCCACAATCTGGCCTGTTTCGACCAAATCTCCTTCTTTCACCAATAGTTTTTTCAGGATGCCTGAGTTTTTAGGGCTGAGGTTGATTGATCTTTCAGGCTTCACCGTTCCATTTGCGGCAACTGTGATTGATAAACTCCGCCTTTGTACAGGCCGGGTGACTACACGACGTTGTGCTTGTTGACTGGGAAGAACTATGAGTTGGAGATAAGCTAGGTAGCTAACTCCACCCATCAGTCCAAGGACGATTACCCAAGGCAACCAATGATTTCCACCTTTTTTTTTCTGCTTGACTTCGGGTACTGATAGAGATGAATCTACAGAGTTTGATGTATCAATTGCCATTTTCACTTTATGTATAAAAGAAACGGCTACTATGCTGGTTCTGAATGGCTGGAACTCTAGCCTGGTAGCACTTTACTGAGAAAGTATCCACTTTATTTTCAGGTTGCTATTTTTTTATGAATTTTTGCTTTGTGCTATGCCTGCGGCGCAACTTTTACTGTTTAACAAACTCATCTTATGTAAGTAATTATCGAACAAGTAGCCCATATATCCTATATGACCAAAGTCACTAGTAAGGGCAAAGTTATGGATGACCAAAGTCACCAAAACAGTACCGAGTATTGAGTAACGAGTACTGAGTATTGAGTATTGAGTAATTGGATAACTACCTTTGGTCAGCATTTTCGCATTTTTCCAACCACTCAAATCTGGCTCTTGCGTTCTTTTTATGGTGATTGAGGATTGATTATAACAAAACCCTTACGGGGCAAGGATTATAAACAATTATGCCCATATTTTCAATGAAATGCCCACACAATAAAGCTTTCAATGGTTTTGAACCAGGTTTTCCATAAAAAGAACCGAAGAACCTGAAATCTTTTGATCTCTTAAACTTTGCTCATTTCATTAACCACTAAAATCTCAAAATTGAGAACATAATCACTCAGTACTCGGTACTCAATACTCGGTACTCAATACTGTTTCGGTAAAATTTACCTTTTTTCTAGAGCAGATATCGTTTAAGCTATTTGAGAGATTCTTTGATTTGTGGTTTAGAGGCGGTAGTGTGCCAAAACACATTCGTTTGATTTTTCTTTTGTTTGTCTGTAGTTTGTGGAGTATGCCAAAAGCAGTTCACGCACAGGCACTAATACCTCATACAGTACAACTTGATACAACTAAGTTGGAGACCCAGGGTTTGAGTTTGGCTCAAGAAGCAGCTCAATTAGCACAGTTTCAGCAAATTGATTTGGCTTTGCCACGAGCGAGGTTAGCTACTCAATTAGCTCCTGGAAATGATAAAGTATGGTTGCTCTTAGGTGGTTTGCATTTGCAAACTAAAGAGTTTGATGCAGCGATCGCGGCGTTACAAAAAGCTCAAACGCTTAATCCCAAAAATGCGGATATTCTCTTTGCTTTGGGTTCAGCTAATTTTCAGAAACAAAATTATCAAGCATCTGTTGTCAATTACCAAACAGGTTTGCAGTTAAAACCCAATGATCCAGAAGGTTTGTTCGATTTGGGTAATGCTTACTATATGTTAGGTCGTTTACCCGATGCGATCGCTCAATTCAATCAAGCTGTCTCTCAAGATAAAAAATTCTGGCCGGCAATTAACAACATCGGCTTAATCAAATACGAACAAGGTGATGTTCAAGGGGCAATTAAACAATGGCAAGAAGCTGTTGCTATTGATAAGCAAGCCGCAGAACCTTTATTAGCTTTAGCTGTAGCATTTTATAATAAAGGTGATACTCAACAGGGAGTATCTATGGGAGAAGCAGCAATCCGCATAGATCAACGTTATGCTGATTTAGATTTTCTCAAGCAAAATCTCTGGGGTACGCGTCTGCTGCTAGATACGAAAAAATTCTTAGAATTACCCCAGATGCAATCAGCCCTAGAACCCCAAGAAACACCAGCAACCGAACAACAACCTGGACAGTAGGAGGTAGGGGGCAGGGGGCAGGGGGCAGGGAGCAGGGAGCAGGGAGCAGAAAAAGTCGTTTTGATTCTGTGAAATTAGATAATTTATTTTGTGGAGTTATCTAAAGACTCTCTCCATCTCCCTATCTCTGACCTTCCTTCAGAATCAATAAATAATAATTCAGGTTAATAGTTGCTGACCTTTACCCATTTATAGTACATATATTCTATATAAGTGCGGCAGTTGCCAGGTAGCAATAAACAGAAAACCGATGCCTTCTGGTGCGATACCAAAAAGGCCTAGTCTGTCGGCAGGACTTACGGCGATAGCTGCGATCCTTCTCTAGGGGAGGCTTCGCCAACGGCGAATGCAGCTATCACAACATCTGGAGACTAACAGACTTTCACGCCTGTTAAGATTTCCCTGTCCCTTGCTCACTGTTTCCTGCTATGTGAAAGTAGCCCAAAATCAAATTATTTAATTTATGGGTAAACCTTGATAACTTCAGCCATCAATTCTCAAGCCTCTGTTTTGGGTAGAAGTGCCATGATCTGATCAACAAACTGTTGATGGTCAACAACAGGTTTAGAAATATAGCCATCAGCACCGCTTTGTTTGAGAAAGTTTTCGCGATCGCCTTCCATGGCGTGTGCTGTCACTAAAATTACAGGTAAATTAGTCGTTTTTGGATCGGCTTTTAACATTTGCGTAATTTTGATACCATCAACAGACTTACCTTGATACATACTACGTGATAGAGAAACATCCATTAAAATCAAATCAGCTTCTCCAGCTTGGGCAATTTTCATTACTTCTTCCACATCTTCCGTGTGTTTTACACCCAAACCACCACGTTTGGTCAAAATCTTGGAAAAAACTCGAGCATTAATCAAATCATCTTCGACAATTAAAACAGTTTTCATGAGAATTTAACTTATAAGGGTAAGAGGTTTGACCACTTGATCAAAACAGTGGTCTACCACCTTTTTAATAATCAATGTGTATCCCCAACATCAAGGATAATACTACTGCTTTTTATCCTATGAGGATCAAGCCAGTGTTAAAAATCCTATTTCATCCGTTATGCTGTGGTTTCTGTGGTTTCTACAGTGTTAAGTTTCAGTGACTTTTGTGTAGTTAAAATTCAGGGAAAAGAGCTTCATGGCAAAACAGTTAAACCTGCTCTCAACAGGACAGGTCATCACAACAGCCCTGCACACCGAGATGCAACGGTCTTACCTAGAATATGCCATGAGTGTGATAGTCGGGCGAGCGTTACCGGATGTGCGTGATGGCTTAAAGCCAGTGCATCGGCGAATTTTGTATGCGATGCACGAACTCGGTTTAACACCAGATAGACCTTACCGGAAATGCGCCCGTGTAGTTGGAGATGTACTAGGTAAGTACCATCCCCACGGTGATCAAGCGGTTTACGATGCCTTAGTGAGGTTAGTGCAGGATTTTTCCAGCCGCTATCCCTTACTGGGAGGGCATGGTAATTTTGGAAGCGTCGATAATGACCCACCCGCAGCGATGCGTTATACAGAAACGCGCCTGGCATCCATTGGTCATGAGGGAATGCTGACGGAAATTGGCGAAGAAACTGTAGATTTTATTGGCAACTTCGATAATTCTCAGCAAGAACCCACTGTATTACCTGCTCAGTTACCGTTTTTATTGCTCAATGGTTGTTCAGGTATTGCGGTGGGAATGGCGACGAATATCCCACCTCACAACTTAGGGGAAATAGTTGATGGGTTGATAGCTTTAATTGACAACCCAGATTTGACAGATGAAAAGTTATTTGACATCATTCCCGGCCCAGATTTTCCTACTGGTGGAGAAATTGTTGGTAATTCAGGAATTAGAGAAGCATACACCGCAGGTAAAGGTGGGATTTTGCTGCGTGGTGTGGCCACATTAGAGGAAATTCCGGCTACTAGGGGCAGTAAGCGGCGGACGGCAATTATTATTACAGAATTGCCTTATCAGGTAAATAAGGCAGGCTGGATCGAGAAAGTAGCAGATTTGGTCAATCAAGGACGCTTACACGGGATTTCTGATTTGCGGGATGAGAGCGATCGCGAAGGAATGCGAGTAGTAATTGAACTCAAACGCGATACCAACCCCCAAGAAGTTCTTCAGCACTTGTATCACCAAACCGCCTTACAAACCACCTTTGGGGCGATTCTGTTAGCGATCGTGGATGGACAACCACGCCAGTTAAGCTTGCGCCAAATGTTGCAGGAATTTTTGAGTTTCCGAGAACATACCCTTAACCGTCGCTACAGTTATGAGTTAAGCAAAGCCGAAAACCGGATCAATCTGGTCGCAGGTTTACGTAAAGCTCTGTCTAACCTAGATGAGGTGATTGCCATTTTACGGCAAGCTGCTGATGGTAGTACAGCCAAAATGAACCTTTGTAGCCGTCTGGATTTGAGCGAAGTCCAAGCTGATGCCATTCTGGCCATGCCATTACGCCGTCTCACCAGTTTAGAACAGCAAAATTTGCAACAGGAATTTGACCAACTCAACGAGCAAATTACCTCATTGCGAAAATTACTTGACGATAGACGGGAATTACTGAAAGTCCTGAAAAAAGATTTGCGAAGTCTCAAACGCAAATACAGCGATTCCCGACGTACCAAGTTAATATTCACCAGCGAAATAGCCGTTAAACCAGATCAAGGCATTAGCCAACAATTGACCACAGAAGAGGAAAATCCAAAATCCAAAATCCAAAATCCAAAATCGGAACAGCCGGCAGAACCAGCAATTCTAGAATTTACCCAGCGGGGTTATGTGCGTCGTCTTTCCCCAACAGGTAAAAAACCGAAAACAGAAAACGGTTTGCATGAACACGATTTTATTATTCAAACCGAGTCCACTGATACTGAGAAAGATTTATTGATTCTCAATACTGGGGGCAAAGTCTACCCGGTGAAGGTGGGAGAAATTCCTGCCACAACTGGACGTTCTCCACGGGGAACTCCATTAATCACTATGCTCACCAGTACGGCCCAAGGCAACCTAGAGGGTGTTGTTAGCCGCTTTGTATTACCAGAAACACCCGACACTACTCAAATCGTTCTTTTGACTAAACAAGGGCGAATTAAGCGTCTGTCTATGGAAGAATTCATCAATCTAGGTCGGCGCGGAATTACGATTTTGAAACTCAAAGATGATGATGAATTGTCTTTTACCCAATTCACTACTACAGGCCAACATCTGATTTTAGCTAGTTCAGGTGGTCGCTTATTACGATTTGCGGTTAATGATGAACAATTACCTGTAATGGGTCGTGCAGCTATGGGTTTACAAGCATTTCGCCTGGTAAAAAATCAGCAAATGGTTGGTTGTGTCACTGTTAGCAAAGATGACCATTTATTCCTGGTTACTCAGGAAGGATACGCCAAGCGAATGCCTGCAAGTAACTTAAGGGCTGCTAATCGTGGCGATTTGGGTATCCAAATGCTGAAATTCCACAACAAAACAGACAACCTAGCTGGTATGGTACGCGCTACCCCAGGTGTAGAAGTGGCGCTAGTTACCAATAAAGAGCGAGTGGTGCGAATTCCTATAGACACAGTACCAATCTTAGATAGAGATGCTAAAGGTGAGAGTGTCTTGCAACTTAACCGTGACGAGAAAATTATTACTCTTGTTGAAGTGGGGCTATAAAAAACTAAAACGCATCTAATTTGCAGATCGTAATTTCATACAACCCTTGTGGGGTAGGTATTTTGCCTGCCCAGCTTGATGTTTGAGTTAATTGGCTGATTTATGAGATTTGTAAACTTAAATTTATAAATCTCTATCAAAACATAAAGTAACCTTGCATTATTGAAAATATTTGTTATATTAGTTTACATAAGGCAATAAAGCTTAGTAAATCCAGCTTGGAGTGCGAACCATGACTAACGCAACAAAAACTATTACTTCTATACCTGAAGACCGCAACGGTTGGCGCTGGGGATTTACCCCACAAGCAGAAATTTGGAATGGTCGCTTGGCAATGATTGGCTTTTTATCAGCCGCTTTAATTGAACTTTTCTCTGGTCAAGGTTTTCTGCACTTTTGGGGTATTCTGTAAGCCTTGAGATTCAAAATTATTTGTAAAATTAAAAAACCTGGTAGTTAATTAAAACTACCAGGCTATTTATTTTTTGCGTTCTTGGTTATTTGTCTTCAGTCAAAAAGCCAATGACTAAGGACTACCGAATATATTCTTTGAGAACGCTGTTACGGTTGGGATGACGTAACTTGCGGAGTGCCTTCGCTTCAATTTGGCGAATTCGTTCGCGGGTAACGTTGAAAATCTGGCCGATTTCTTCCAGGGTTTTCATCCGTCCGTCATCCAAGCCGTAACGGAGTCTCAAAACATCGCGTTCACGGGGGCTGAGACTGTCGAGGACTTTTTCTAAGTCTTCACGTAGAAGATTTTTAGAAACTTGATCTTCTGGTGTTTCTCCGTCAGATTCAATAAAGTCTCCTAGTCGAGAGTCTTCTTCTTTCCCAATAGGCGTTTCTAAAGAAATTGGTAACTGGGCTGATTTGGCGATAAACCGCAGTTTCTCGATGGTCATTTCCATGCGAGTTGCAATTTCTTCTTCGGTGGGTTTGCGACCCATTTCTTGAGATAGTAGCTTGGTTGTTTTCTTGATCCGTGATATGGTTTCGTAGAGATGAACCGGTAGACGGATAGTTCGAGATTGATCAGCGATCGCTCTAGTAATTGCCTGACGAATCCACCATGTAGCGTAGGTAGAAAACTTATAACCTTTTTCGTGGTCGAACTTTTCTGCTGCGCGAATCAAACCAAGACTACCTTCCTGAATCAAGTCTTGGAAAGACAAGCCACGATTCATGTACTTTTTGGCGATTGAGACGACAAGGCGCAAGTTTGATTGCACCATTTTGTCTTTAGCCCTGCGACCAACGTGTAGTCGATAACGGAAAGTTGGTAGAGGTAATTCTACGGCTTCAGCCCATTCTTTAAATTGCGGTTCACGCTCTAGCTGATCTTGTAAGCGATCGCGCACTCTTTCCAATTCTAGGAGATCCGCGATTTTCCGTGCTAGTTCAATTTCTTCGTCTGCTCGTAATAGACGAATACGACCGATCTCTTGCAGGTAAAGGCGAATCGAATCTTCGGTGTAGTGCTTTTTCTTAGCTGTGGGTGTCCGACGACGCGATTTAGCGGCTTTTCCAGACTTTGCGTCGTCCTCATCAGACTGAGGCTCTAAAAAATCATCAATTTCGCCGTCATCGGTAATGAGTAAGTCCTCTTCTTCATCCTCTATCAATAAGAGTTCTTCTTCGATCTCAGGCGGATTTATCATTTCTAGGTCAGGCCGATATATGCTATCGAGTACGTTGTTAGCCTGGTTCATGCCGCGTTCCTCATGCTCCTTGCAGAATCAATTACTCAAGATGTGGTTACTGCTCTTTTCATCGAGCTAATTGCTTACCAAAAATAGGTTTTGAGTGATTTTCCTATATTTCCGGTAGTATTGCCTCTTTGGGAGGCGGAGTTTTTACTTTCAGTAGCAACTATCACTTTTAGGTGATTGGCTTTTCGGAAAGTAAAATTTATCGCTGTCGCCGTTGTACACAACTTCGGTTTGACTGGTCTAAAACCAGAGGCACCTTAATCAAGAGATTAACCACTTCAGACATACATAGATATGACTGCTGGCAGATTCACCTGTCAAGACTGTTCCGATTGTAGCCTGTTTCACAGAAATTGCACTCTTTTTGTGTATTAATCATGAACTCATTGGGCAAGGTGAAGCCACTTTTATCAAAAAGACATTAAAAACGGTAGTCACACCATTAAATCTTGTCTAAAACTTTTTGGTTTTGCAGTGGCATTCTCATTAGATTAAAAGGTAGGCACTCTTGCTCCTGGGAGATTCTAGATTTTAAGCACAACAATAGTTTTGTGGCAACAGGATGTTACATATGAACTCAAATTAGTAGTATTAATGCACCCATGTTGACAAGTCGTTCATAAATTACTTTTTTGAGAGAGCGAAGCTGGACTGATATCGTATTCCTGAAATGGTGGTGTTTGTTGCCAAACACTGAACCTTATATGCTATGCCAATAACCTGGACTAAGGAGTTAAGGTTGTGGCAGAATAAGCCGATTGAGAGATGAATTTAGATTTTACTCATTTCGGTCTTATTAACACATTAGCGCAATGCTGAGATTTCAGCCCTATGCAACTTGACAAACTGTTCTTATTGTATACAAAGATATTTTAATCAGTCGAGAAATAATTTGTCATCGAAAATACTAGATCATCTGTCTGACTTGAAAATGGGGGTATGGCTTACGCCATGCGGCGCTATCAGGAGTACTACTTGTTAATAGCTTTATGCCCAGAGTAGTGCCTTCTGCGGAGGATCGCCGCTAAATATTTAAGAAAGGGGAATAGGAAATTATGCTGTTATTCCTGCAACTCCTAATAAATCCTTTTTTTTCAGGCGCTATTGGTGTATGCAGTTGATGACCGATCGCGTATGAAAAAGCTCATCAAAGACAGGCAAGACATTATTTTTTACCATAACCTTAATATGACGATATTGGCAAATAAATATGTGTTTGGTTAGTAGTTGTCCGCTTTTGCGAAGAATTAAGTGGAAATTATAGAGAGGATTTTCGGCTTGACCTCTGTATTATAAAAACTGTCAAAAATTAATGGGCAATAGGTTTGCACCTATTACCCATGACAAATGTTCAAGCTGATCTGGATTGTCAGTTAGATATCTAAATCGGTGAGGTTAAGTTTAGAACCATAGGTTTCAATGAATTCTCGTCGTGGTGCGACCCTATCACCCATTAAAATGGTGAAGATGCGATCTGCTTCTGCTGCGTCTTCAATTTCAACTTGCTTGAGAGTGCGACTTTCTGGGTTCATAGTGGTTTCCCATAGTTGTTGGGGCATCATTTCCCCCAGACCTTTGAACCGTTGGATGTTATAGTTGGCGTTGGCTGGGAAGGTGGCGATATGCTGTTGTAATTCGCGATCGCTATAACAATATCTTGGCTCACTACGTCCCCGTTCTAATTTATACAGTGGGGGACAGGCAATGTAGATGAAACCATTTTCAATCAGCGCCCGTTGATACCGATAAAAGAAAGTTAACAACAATGTCCGGATGTGCGCTCCATCTACGTCAGCATCGGTCATTATGACTATGCGGTGGTAACGCAGTTGGGAAGCGTCGAATTCATCACCTTTCACGCCTAAACCCAAGGCTGTAATTAGGGCTTGAATTTCGTTATTTTTATAAATTTTGGCATCGTCGGTTTTTTCAATGTTAAGAATCTTACCACGTAGGGGCAGGATTGCTTGGGTACGGCGATCGCGTCCTTGTTTGGCGCTTCCACCCGCTGAATCGCCTTCCACGATGTAAATTTCCGATTCTGAAGGGTCACGACTACTGCAATCTGCTAATTTACCAGGTAGTGGTGAAGATTCTAGCACCGATTTCCGCCGTACCAACTCCCGTGCATGACGGGCTGCTTCTGCGGCTTTAAATGCTTGAATAGCTTTATCTAAAATAGAATCAGCAATACCGGGGTGAAATTCTAAATACTCTGTCAGGACTTCTCCCACAAAAGAATCGACAATACCGCGAACTTCGGTGTTACCAAGTTTAGTTTTGGTTTGTCCTTCAAATTCGGGATCTGGGACTTTAACAGAAATGACTGCGGTTAAACCTTCGCGGACGTGTTCACCACTGAGATTAGATTCATGTTCTTTAATTTTATTCCGTTTGCGAGCGATCGCATTTAACGTCCGAGTTAGAACTGCTTTTAAACCTTCTAAGTGCGTACCACCATCAATAGTGCGAATATTATTAGCAAAACCTAGAACATTATCTGTGTAAGCATCAGTACACCACTGTAACGAAACTTCCACTTGAACATTATTACGTTCCCCTTGTACATAAATAATTTCTTCATGTAAGGGCTGCTTTTCCCGGTTCATGTAGGCGATATACTCTTTAATACCACCCTTGTATTCGTAAACCTCTATCTTTGGTGTATCGCTTTTAAGGAGTTCGAGACGATGATCGGTGAAAATTATTTTCACACCAGCATTCAAATACGCCAACTCGCGCAAGCGACCTGATAAAGTAATGTAATCGAATTCAATGCTGGTAGTAAAGATTTGCGTATCTGGCTTGAAAGTGATCGAAGTTCCAGTTCTGGCTTCTTTGTAAGGCTTTGCTACCAATTCCGTAACGGCGAAACTCCGTTCATATCGCTGGGTATGTACCTTGTGATCACGCCAAACCGTAACTTCCACAAATTCAGACAGGGCGTTAACAACCGAAATCCCAACCCCGTGTAAACCTCCAGAAACTTTATAGCCACCACCGCCAAACTTACCTCCAGCGTGGAGTACAGTTAATACTGTTTCTAAAGCCGATTTCCCGGTTTTTGGGTGAATATCGACGGGAATACCCCGACCATCATCTGTTACAGTCACGGAACCATCAGCGTTGATATCTACCTCAACATGGGTGCAGTGACCTGCTAAAGCTTCGTCAACAGAGTTGTCCACCACCTCGTAAACTAAATGATGGAGTCCTCGCGGACCTGTAGTACCGATGTACATCCCTGGTCGTTTGCGGACGGCTTCCAGACCTTCCAGAACTTGAATCTGATCGGCACTGTAACTGCTCGTCATGAAAATTCTCCTGATACTTGGGGTTGAACTTGCCTAAAGGCCAAAAAAGTCAAATCACCCCAAAATTATAACACAAAAGCCTTGCTGCCGTCTGTAGCGCAATTTAATGAGAAGTTTATATAAGGATAGCAACCCTTTATCAATTAAAAATCTAAAAATAAAAATAATCACTGAATAATGACTAAACTAATTGTAATTTGTGGCGCTACCGCAACGGGTAAATCTGGTTTGGCTTTAAGTTTAGCTCGGCGGTTGGTTTCAGTGATTCTGAGTGCCGATTCCCGTCAAGTATACCGTGAGTTTGACATTGGTACAGCAAAACCGACTGTAGAGGAACAGAAGTTAGTACCACATTATCTGGTTGATATCTGTGAACCAACTCAAACAATGACATTAGCAGATTATCAGGAACAAGCACAAAATTTAATTGCTAATTTGGGTGTTTCCCCATTGTTGCTGGTTGGTGGAACTGGATTATATATACGTTCTATTGTCCAGGGGATGAAAATTCCCAGAGTAGCACCACAACCAGAATTGCGATCGCAATTAGAATCACTTGGCCAATATCAACTTTACCCGATGTTGCAACAAGTTGATGCGATCGCAGCCCAAAAAATTCACGCTAACGACTTGGTGCGGACTTTGAGAGCGCTAGAAGTATATTACGTTACAGGAATTCCTATTTCTGAACAACAAGGGGAAAATCCACCCAAATATCCGATTTTACAAATTTGTTTAGATTGTGATGCGGAACGTTTAGATATCAGAATTCGCAAACGTACTGAACAAATGATCGCAGATGGTTTAGTTGCTGAAGTTGAATATTTATCTCAAAAATATGGTGCTGATTTATCTTTATTGAATACTTTAGGATATCAAGAAATCAAGCAATATTTAGCTGGGGAAATTTCTTTAGATGAAGCCAAAGAATTAATTATTTTACATACAAGACAATTTGCAAAACGCCAACGTACTTGGTTTAGACAATCTCCTAATATGGAATCTGTTGATGCGGATAATCCTGATTTATTAGAGCAGGTTTGGCAAAGAATAAATGAATTTGTCTGAATCAGGATATCCAGGATTTGAGGATTTACAGGATGTGTTTTTTGTCTGAATTAGGATATCTAGGATTTAGGGATTTGCAAGATATTCTTTTTGTCTGAATCAGGATTTATAGGATTTAAGGATTTACAAGATGTGCTTTTTGTCTGAATCAGGATTTTCAATAATAAAGTATTGGTCTTATTAAATAATCCATCAATAAAAATATTGTAAATCTTTAATATCTTGGGATTATTGAATAGTCCACCAATAGAAATCCTGAAAATCCTGAAATCCTGGATATCCTGATTCAGACAAATCATATATTGGTATTCTCAAATAATCCACCAATAAAAATCCTGTAAATCCTTAAAAACCAAATTTCAAATAAACAAACTAGGAGAAACCTTAAAATATTCTCCCAATGCTTTAGCTTGCGCTTTACTAATGGAACGTTTACCATTTACAACTTCAGAAACCACACCGCTGCTAGAACCAAGAATACGTACTAAATCAGCTTGACGAATTCCGCTAGATTCCATGATATGTTGTAATATTTCATGAGGTGTAGATTCATCCATTGGATAATTTTCTTCCTCATAATCTTCAATTAGTCTGACAATCAATTTGTGTAAAACTCGCTCCTCTGGAGTGCGATTTTTTTTAAAAGTTAGAAATTCTGCAACTTTTAAAAGACGTTCATACTCTGCCTCTGTTTCAATTACTTGAGGAGCGATTTCTGCTAACAATTGACTATAAGCATTATTGTCAAAAGTAAGAGTCATTTTTCCATTTGTCTTTACTATACTCGGCGTGGGTTAGCAAGTATTTGTAGTATACTGTTTGATCTTCATAATTAATTCCTACTATTAAACGGTAATCATTACCTTTGATATTGAAAATAGTAAAATTACTAACAGCTTCAGCATCTCGGTAAATTTTACGCACATCATCTAAATTTTGCCATTTTGCTTTCTTGACAATTACAAACCAATCATCAATTGGCTTTTTAATATTGGGATATTTAGATGCATCTTCGCGGAGGTGGCGAATAGAAATTAAGTGCATATATCTCGATTTTTTTGTTGATGTGTTGGGAATTATTCATTTCAATTGCTCCTTTGTTTTAAAACCCAGTAAGTATAGCAATTGTGCAAAACTAATCTACAAGTGAAAGTCAAAGCTTTACAAACACAATCAACTTTTGGTAGCTACATATCTAGCTAAATATATATCTAGCAAAAGTAGGTTTTGCTTGTATAACGCTTACTTTTACATTGCAAGAAAGGTTACACATTTGAAATACTCATCTGGTTTATAAGAAATATTACAATTATGTAAAAATTTCGCACCAATAAAAGTCTAGGATACACAACACATAACTAACTTTTCCGATCTACATATTTAGCTTGATATCTAGTCTTCAAAAGTAGACTTTGCTTGTATATTCCTTACTTCTACTTAGCCGATAAATTTACATTTTTGGAATACCTCTTAATCTATACTCTCAAAATGAGAGCAAAATGTCAAGAGGTAATTATTGAATTTATAGGATTTATGCAAAATCTCTCTAAAACCCTCTTACCTTCGCGCTCTTCGCGTCTTCGCGGTTCATTTCTCTTGAATTTCCCAAACCCTTGACTCCCAACCGACATAAATGTATGATTTATATCGAATAGAAGGGGAGTAGCTGCTGGCGCGAAATAAAAAGCCAGTACATTTGAATCAACATACTGGCGATGAGCCTGGTTCAGATGGCGAATAATAAAGTATTTGAAAGCGAGACCTTCACTGAGTTCACACCCAACAAGTGTGTGAGCTTCAGTGAGGTCACTAAACACTCATTAGAAGCTCCACACAGGTAAAAAATCCTACAGGAGCATGAGAGAGTGTTAACAGCATTTACGGCAGGTTTAGTTCTAATTACCATTTCCGAATTAGGTGATAAAACCTTTTTTATCGCTGTGATTTTATCAATGCAGCACTCACGACGGTTGGTGTTCGTTGGTGTAACAGCGGCTTTAGCAGCAATGACTGTTTTATCAGTGATATTTGGACAATTGCTGTCTGCTTTAACACAAGGCTCAAAAATTTATGTTCATTATGCGGAAATAGTTTTATTTATTGCCTTTGGCTTAAAACTGCTTTACGATGCTTGGAAAATGCCTGCTAAAGCTGAAGAAGAAGTCATAGAAGAAGCAAAAGAAGCAGTAGAAAATGCACATTTAGACATTCAGCAAAAAAGCATTTGGAGAATTTTATTGAAGTCTTTCGTATTGACATTTATAGCAGAGTGGGGCGATCGCACACAATTTGCCACAATAGCCCTAGCAGCCAGTAACAATCCCATTGGTGTAACAGCGGGAGCAATATTAGGACACGCAATTTGTGCAGCGATCGCAGTTATCGGTGGTAAATTAATTGCAGGTAAAATTTCTGAACGACAAATCACCTTCATTGGCGGCTTTCTGTTTATTCTCTTCGGCATCGTTGCCGCCATAGAAGGAAGTTGAAGTGATAGGAGTCAGGAGTCAGAAGAAAGATAAATACTTTCTTTCATCTTCTCCACCTCCCTCATGGACTGGGTGTGGTTTCTGGTGATGGTGTAGGAGAAACAGCCGGAGTAGGAGTCGGTATTGCAGCTGCCTTGTTAATTTCATCTTTATACTGAGCAGGTGCTAAAGCAGTAGCATCTTCAAACAAAGGTTTTGCTTCATCAACCTTACCCTGATCCTTTAGCAACATAGCCTTAGCCAACACAGGACGAAAATCCTTGGGATCTTTTTTGATTGCTTGGTCGTATACAGAAATAGCTTGAGGTTCGTTTTTCTGGAAAGCATACACACTACCCAAAAGTACCTGTACAGCAACCACATCTACACTTCCAGGCTGAATTGTATTTGCTTGAGTAGCATTAGATAAAGTTTCTTGTAGCAAGCCAATAGCCGCTTCAGGACGTTTTTCACTAATTTGCAAATTTACCATTCCTTGCAAAGCTTTGAGATCACCTGGTTTTGTTGCTAAGATTGAGCGATAACTTTGGGCGGCTCCTTCCTTATCACCGATTTGCTGCTTTGCTTGTGCCAGCAGTACCCCGTACTCTGACTGTTGTGGATTCAATTTAGCCAACTTCTCTAAAGGGTCAATTACCGCTTGAATATCAGCTGGTTTAACTTCACCTCTGCCTTTTTGACTGAGCAATTGTAGCCGTGCTTCTACAAGCCCTTTTAGTGCAGTTTGATTTTCTGGTTCCTTTTGCAAAACTAGTTCATAACCCCGAACTGCATCTGCTAATTGTGACTTTTGGTCAGATGAAGGAGAACTGGTAGGATTGCTGGTAGTATTTTGGCCTGACTGCTGGGGATCATTCAAGGCTCCAATTATGGGTAAAAGGGAAACCCCAACAAAAGCTACAACTGCTATAACTAAAACAACCTGAACTATCCACCGATTACGTGGTTGAGACACAATATTTTCCTTCTGGTGAATTTTAACGACATTAACATTTACACAAATCGCAAAGTTAAATTTTTCCAAAACTTTGCGGAATACGGTCATTTGACTGTGAATTTTATAACAAATAACTATCTACACTGCTAAAGTAAGTGATGACTTTAGGAGGAGCATTCAGAATTGTAGCTATGCTATGCTTCCGAAACTAGTGTAAAGGCGCTAAATTACACATTTAGTCTCTAAATGCCAAATTTCGCGCCTTTCTGTTCGCACAGGGCGCTCTAGAATGGCTAGATTAAAAGGAAATATACTTTTATCAGCCATACAAACGCTCTTTCCAGCTACTTTTGTAAAATCCCATAATTGGGATGTGTCTCCGCCGCAAGGAGTTTTTATGAATTCCGACCTGATGCCGTCTCCTGAATCTTCCAATTCTACCGCCTCCAAAGAGGCTCCGACTAAAATTGACGCAACTGCTAATGTTCAAACAGCAGAAGCTAGTGCGTCAAAACCTGATCATGCGCCCGTTAACTCTAGTGAAACTGATGGAAATGGGCATTTAGCCAATCGGCTACAACCAATTCCACCTCCTAGTGAGCCAATGCAGTATCGAGCAATTGGCTTAGTCCGAGGTTGTTACCATGCCAGCAGTGAACAGTTTACTCAAGGAACATTGCTAACTGCTGATGGTGTAGAACTCAATGCCGTCCTCTTAGGTCGGATTATGAGTTTAGTCAAAAATCACTTAGACCTAGAAAAAGAGCATTTGTGGGTAGTTTATCCCCGCACTCGACAAGAAAACGACTCTCTGCACATCCAAATTGTGGGGGTTTGGGAGCCAGAAAATCTGGCCAAAAATTCCTCTGAGGAAGATGGCCAAGATTTGAGTTCGCACGTCTTAGAGAGGCCAGAAAATGGTTTAGGAAAGAAATCTGTCCGCCCTACTTCTGGTAAGGGAGAAATTTCTGAACCACTCAAAGCCTCATCAGAACTTCCTGATGGTGATTTTTCCGTGCGTGGTGAAGTAGTTTTCCAATCTTTTGACGATAGGAGTTTGGTCGTCAAGATTAAACAGGCTCCACGGAAACCAACTGACAAAGCTAAGTATTTTAAGTTGAAATTACGGGGTGTGCTGACTACCAAAGCTGTGGGTAAGTTTTGGGATTTCAAAGTCAAACGAGAAGCTGATGTATTAGTAATTGACAATGCAGAAGCGATCGCTGATTTACCCAAAAAACGCAAACCACCATTCAGAAGTGGCCCTCGTGGTGGTAGTGGTGGCCCTGGTAGAAGACCATTCCCTCCCAGACGTAATGGAGAAACTCCACGTCCTATCAAGAAAACAGGCGGTGATCCCGCAGCGGTATCTAAACCTGTACCAAAACCCCCTGCTCCTAAGCCAGTCAAAAAGGCTAAACCAATTGAAGAGTAGAGTAGTACTGAGTACCGAGTACCGAGTACCGAGTTATTAGTATTGAGTGATGAGTGCTGAGTGGTAATTACACTACTCAGCACTTGTTATTAAAAGTCAGTCCAACGGTCTTGGGGTAAAAAAGCACGATCCATTGGTATGGGGGAAACTGGCTCTGTGAGGGTAAATGTGCCGGCTTCTATCCACTGTTTCAACTCTAGAGCAACTTGTCGTGAGAGAAACATACTGGCTAGAGGTGCAACTCGTACCGCTTTACCCTCAATGGTGATTTTTCCAGATTTGAGTTGAGCGTAACTCACTAAACCAAAGGTAGGACGGACGCGACGAGGGATGGAAAAATCTACTATTGGTGCTACTAAATCTTTATCTAGTACGGCGCAGTGTTCAATTACTGTTTCATTTAAAACAGGAAGTGGTACACCTACTCCCAGCATTAAAGAAGGCCCGTAACTTTTGAAGTAACAGCCCCGCACCCAACGTGCATCCATTTGTTTAGCATCACCAATTAAGGCTAAGGTTGCCGATGGGCCAATGGGTGTGTGATTAGCTAAACGTTTTTGCAAAGGGAAGTGTTGCGTACCTTCCCAAGCCACATAACCAATACCACCACCTAAGAATATTCTTGTCCCAATCCCTACCAGTTGTAAATCGGGATCATTGAGTAGGGGGGAAATTGCACCAGGGTTTGAGTAAACCGCATTCCCTAAACGTGGTTGGAGGGGACCCAAATAAGTGTGAAGTGGGCGATCGCCTCCATTGACTCCCACGATGAAATTTTGATAAAGATTGCGCGGATTAAATAAATAAAACTGATTGATAGTGTCGCGGGTAACACTGGTTTCAAATGTTGCTCTAGGGTAACAATCAGTAACTTGACCTAATGCTCTTACTTGTACGGGTTTACCTGCTATTAAATCTTCGATTACATGACCACCACCACGTTCTCGAAGTTCTTCTCCGTCAATGGTTTCCACACTACAACTAGCACCCAAGTATAAATCTACTGCGCCAAAACCAGAATATGCTGGTACTCCATCTAACCAGCAACGCCGAATTTTGATTGGTGGGTCAGTGTGTCCCAGGTTAATAATTGCACCGCTTGATTCCATTGGTTCAAAGGTGCCGGTGGTAATCACATCAACTTCTTTAGCAGCTTTGGTGACACCGATTTCTGCTACTCGTGTTTTTAATTCTTCAACCGTCCATACTACGGCGCATTTCCGGTTGATTTTTTCGTTAATTTCCGCAATCGTTCGCATTTTTAATCAAGCGGATTGACATTTTAATTATCGGCTGATATTGCAGTATATGTTTTTCTGGGATTCCTTGGAGGGCGATCGCATCGCAACCACAGTTATTCCTCCGGGTGCGTAAGTTCGGATCTCTAAAATTATGGCTGATTCCAAACAAGCAAAACTTTGATTAAATACTGCGTCAAAGTAAAAGCATCAACACCTAATTCTGTCCTTTCTGCTGCTGCTAAAATTCCCGCTTGAGAATGCCACCAAGCCGCAGTTGCTACAACATCTTCAATAGTAGTTTGTTGATTTGTGACTTGCGCCAATAGTCCACCCATTAACCCAGTCAAGACATCACCGCTACCACCACGGGCTAAAGCTGGTGTACTTTCAGAATTGATCCAAACGACACCTTGAGGATTAGATATGGCTGTTCTTGCCCCTTTCAAGAGGATTACAGCCCCAGTTTGCTCGGCTGATGTCTGCACTGCATTCACTCTGTTGGTGTAAGGAATATCGGGAAATAAGCGATGAAATTCACCTGTATGGGGTGTGAGTACGGTTGCGGCTTGACGTTGTTGTAAAGTGGGGATGGTTCCTAATTGCGCCAAGATATTTAAAGCATCAGCATCGAGAATTAAAGGAACTTCACTAGCAATTACTTGTTGTACTATCGGCATGGCATCTTTAGTTAAGCCAGGGCCGCAAGCAATTATACTAAATGAACTCAAATCGTTATTATCTGGCAATTGTAACTGAGCGATCGCACCCGTTTCCGTTTCTGGACAACCGATAATTAAAGCTTCTGGCAAATGCGAAACCAACAAAGGTTTAATAGATTCAGGTACAGCAATAGATAACATCCCTACACCAGAAGCACGCGCACCCAAACCAGTTAAAATTGCTCCCCCAGCATAACGTCTTGAACCACAAATTAATAATAAATGTCCTTCTCTATATTTGTGTGTAACTGGGGGACGGGGTAAAGGTAAAGTTGCAAGTGCCGTTTTTGCAGTGATGCGTTTTACTTTAATTACATCTCCCAAAACAGCATGGATATCTGCTAGGGGAATATCAAAATCTACTAATTCAGCTTTGCCAATATATGCTAATGCTTGGTCTTGCAACAAACCTTGTTTCCACAAACCCAAGCAAAAGGTGTGATTTGCCCGAATTGCAGTTCCTAAAACCTCACCTGTATCTGTATGTAAACCTGAAGGTAAATCAATACTAAAAATTGGCTGATTCCATTCATTAAAATGATTAATTGCAGAAGCGATAGGTTCGGTAATTTCTCTTTCTAAACCAAAACCAAATAACCCATCAACTAAAAAATCACAACTTGGTAATTCTTCAAGTTCTTGATAACAAGGAATTCCCAAAGTTTGAGCATATTGAAAATGTTGAGAAGTTAATTCTTTGAGTTTAGTAAAAGGCTGATAAATCAAAACTTGATAACCACGGAAATGTAATTCACGAGCTACAACTAAAGCATCACCACCATTATGACCAGGACCGACTAAAATTCCTACACATTGCCCTTGGGGAATAATAGCCTGTAAGCGATCGCTAATCAATCTCGCTACTTTTTCCATTAAAGCTGCCACAGGCATTCCAGCGGCAAATATCCGCCCTTCAATATCCCGCATTTGGGCAGCAGTGACGATAACTTGTTCTTTAGTCATTGGAACAGGGAATAGGGAACAGGGAACAGGAAAAGCCCTGATTTTTAATTACGAATTACGAATTACGAATTACGAATTATTTTCCATAGTAAACTCTGGTATTACCGTAACCTAAATTTCGCAGATAATTATTCCATTGTTCTGCTTCTGAGCGTTCTGCAAAAGGTCCCACAGCTATATGCGCTCCTCGTGGTTGAGTTCTCATGAAAACACTGCTATTTTTACCTATTCTCTGCTGAATTTGTTCCTTAAGGTAACGCAGATTATTATAGTTGCTGGGAACGATCGCATAGTAAAAATTAGACTGTTGTCGGTTAACACTAGGATTAGTAGTGTTAGAATTGTTTACTGTAGAAGAATAGGGGACTTCGCTACCAGAATAGTAGGAAACTGCCTCCGTGTTTGAGAAGTTAACAATACGAGCGCCATTTATACCGTTTAATTCTAGTTCTCTGACGCGCTGTTGAGCATTCAAGGGTTTGCTAAAAACACCAGCTTGAATAATATTACGCCCATTATACTGTCTAATATAAGCGCTATTCTCAATCTGACGAACTCGTTGCAATGTTTGGGAGTTGTCACCATCAACATAGACAAAATACCGCTCAAAATTTTCACCATATTGACTAATTTGTGTATTTGAGGAAGGCTGAGAGTTTGGGTTATTTTGATAAAACTCCACCGGTTCCATTGGTTGTAACTGCGGTAATGATGGCTGACTAGTGAGAATTTCGGCAAAAGGCGATGCTGTCTGTGCTATTAGAAAACCATTGTTGGGGATTTCGGCCTGTGCTGGGCTATATTGGTAAGTCAGCACCAAGCATCCACCCACTAATAAGGAAAGTATGGGTACAGGAGTAAATTGACTTGTTTTTAAAGTAGGCATATTTTTTAACTAGCGATCGCAAAATAAAAATTTCTACCAGCCATTTTAATCAAGCAATTGCCGATTCTGGAAATTTAAATATCATCAAAACCGAAGTGCTTTCCTATCAAGGCTTTTCAGGGATGTGTGCTACAATTGAACAGTCTTGCTACTCCGGTGTTGTCCTGGTCAGAAAAACCTCTACCAGTACCAGGAGTCAACTTTTGAAAAAATGTAATTTACCATTGGGCTGCAAACTTAGCAGCCACTGAACCTAAAAAGATTTTAGGATTATGAAAAAAGTCGTCGTTGGTCTTTCAGGTGGCGTTGATAGTTCTGTCGCTGCTGCTATTTTACACAATCAGGGCTATGATGTAATCGGTTTAACTCTTTGGCTCATGAAAGGCAAAGGGCAATGTTGCTCTGAAGGAATGATCGACGCGGCTCAAATTTGTGAACAATTAGGCGTTCCCCATGAAGTTGTCGATATTCGGGATGTCTTTCAAACAGAAATTGTTGATTTTCTTGTGACTGGTTACAGCGTGGGAATTACACCGTTGCCTTGTTCCCAATGTAACAAGACGGTGAAATTTGGGCCAATGGTAAAATATGCCCGTGAACAATTGGAATGCAATGCGATCGCTACCGGTCATTATGCCCAAATTCGCTACGATGAAACCACCGGGCGTTACCAATTGTTACGCGCTGTTGACCGCAACAAAGACCAATCTTACTTCCTCTATGATTTGTCTCAAGATTTACTAAGTTGCTCTATATTTCCTTTGGGTGAACTGAACAAAACCGACACCCGACGCATGGCGGCCGAATACAACTTAAAAACCGCCGATAAACCAGAAAGTCAAGATTTATGCTTAGTGGAAAGTAACGGTTCCATGCGGGCATTTTTGGATAAATATCTCGCTCCTAAACCAGGTGATATTGTTGATACTACTGGTAAAATTTTAGGTCAACATGATGGAGTGCATCATTACACAATCGGACAGCGTAAGGGTTTGGGGATTGCTGCACCGGAAGCTTTGTATGTAATCGAACTAGATGCTGTAAATAATCGTGTTGTCGTGGGCGATCGCACGAAGGGAACTGAGGCAGAATGTACAGTAAACCGAGTAAATTGGGTTTCCATTGCTAAACCAGCAACCCCAATTCGTGCAGAAGTGCAAATTCGTTATCGTTCCGCACCTGTACCCGTGACAGTAATTCCTTTAGAATGCGATCGTGTGCGTTTGGTATTTGATGAACCGCAATTCAGTATTACCCCTGGACAAGCTGCGGTTTGGTATGAAGGGGATAAGGTTTTAGGTGGGGGAATTATTGAACAGTTTTAGTTACAGCGGTTTTCAGGTAAATAAACTACATTTTTAAATCTCACGCAAAGGCGCAAAGGCGCAAAGGAAGAGAAAAGAAGAGTGTGGTAAAAATACATGAAAACTGATGTAATTCCCAAGATTGAGCTAATAGTGAGGAAAAATCATAATGGTACAATCAGCCGTAAAACTGATCACAGTTAATGAATTTATCACTCAGTATGGTGATAATGATAATTATGAACTTATTGATGGGGAATTAATGGAAATGGAACCGACAGGACCCCATGAGCAAGTATCATCTTTGATTGGGCGAAAACTGAATGTAGAAATTGATCGTAAAGACTTACCATATTTTATTCCCCATCGTTGCTTAATCAAACTATTGGGAACAGATACAGCCTTTCGTCCCGATGTCATTGTGTTAGACCAAACACAACTAGTAAATGAACCATTATGGCAACAAGAACCTGTAATTACATCAGGAAAATCAATTAAACTAATTGCAGAAGTCGTGAGTACAAATTGGCAGAACGACTACGCCCGTAAAGTTGAAGATTACGCCCTATTAGGTATATCTGAATATTGGATTGTAGATTATTTAGGCATTGGTGGTAGAGAATATATTGGCAAACCCAAGCAGCCAACAATTACAATCTGTACTTTATTAGAGGATGAGTATCAAAAGCGATTATTTCAAAATAACGATAAACTCATTTCTTCAATCTTTCCAGACTTGAAATTAACAACAAAACAAGTCTTTATAGTATGATTGCTGATTAAATTAAAAATTCACTATAGCAGTCCTATTTAAATATTTGAATTGGAAACTGACTCATGAGGCATAGAATAAATTAACTATGGTCGTAAAGAGTAAAATTTCTATCTAGCCAGATAACGTAAAATATAGTTCCATCTCTATAGCCTACCATCGGTTTCATACCAGAGAAGCGAAAAGCAATAAAATTTACATCTTCTGTAATAAAATTAGGAATCGGTGCTTTGATAGCATCTCTAGAAATTTTCTCATACCCAAGTTTATGTCTATCTTGTGACTGGATTTGGCTCCAAGTTAATTTACTAAGTCTATAAATTTTTAAAGCAAATGCAGCTTGCTCATCTTTTTCACATTTTGTTATGCAATATTCCCCTTCTAAGTAACGTAGTGAAAATATAGGGGGTTGCTGTTCCGGTGGTATTTCTTGTTTATCAAGTGGAGTTCCTAGTTTATTTCCTCTTTCTTTTTGCGGTGGGTTAAATCTTTTCTTACTACTCATTTGCATTCACAAGCTGAGTCTTAAAGTGTTTTTTGAGAGCTTGATGACTGATAATTATATTATCTTGACGTGCATCTTTCCAAGGTTCTTCTTCATGAATTAAGCTTAATAATTTCCATGCGGAAAACTGACCATAAACAGAATACACTTCATCTAGTAGTTCACGAGTTTGCTGATCATATTTTGAAAAATCAATATCTTCAGGAATAGGAATAGCATTAGAACCATAGTCTTTATATATATGATAAGCTTCAGGTACTACAGGCCCATGTGTCCAAGCTTCTATAGATTCTGAAAATAAAGGTTGATCATACAATGCTAAATGAAAACCTTGAGCATAATAAAGTAACTTTTGCAGCTTGAGATTAGACATTAAATCCCCAGCATCTTCATCTGTCTGCGCCAGAAAGTACTTAGCAACATCATGACAATTAAGCATAACTAATTCCTTTTTAGCAAGATTTTAACAATATCAGAAATTAAATCTTTAGGCTTTTCGTGTTCAGGCAGGGGAAGCATGACTTCTAAAGTAAAATTACTGTACGCAACTCGCGCAGAACGCTTTTCTCCCATTTCTTGCAAAATAGATTCAAATTCTTGCCAACTCACATCCTGAATAGTCATTACACTACCAGGTGCTAACTGCATTTGGCTAACGGGTTTCACAACGGGAGATACAGCAGCCATAATTTTCAACTGTAAATTGCCTTAG
This sequence comes from Anabaena sp. WFMT, assembly GCF_051781005.1. Taxonomy (NCBI): domain Bacteria; kingdom Bacillati; phylum Cyanobacteriota; class Cyanophyceae; order Nostocales; family Nostocaceae; genus Anabaena; species Anabaena sp. WFMT. The sequence continues at coordinate 57,481 of NZ_JBPWOA010000016.1, forward strand.
TTCCAGATTAACTTAGCTGGAGTAGCACTACAGATTAAAATACAGCTTTTTTTCCCAATCTCAACCTTTTTGACCGATTAGTAAGTGACTAAAATTTCACTAATTGGATAAAAAATCACAACTTTTAAGTATAAATACCATATTAAATAATTAATACGCAATGATATTTTGAATACAAGCACCTGTATAAAATGCAATCAAATTGAAATGTATGCTAAAACATTCCCAAGCATTAGTATTCGTTACATCTTTAATAGCAATACCTGCAATTAACGTGGTTATGCATCAATCGGCATCAGCTTCTATTGTCTGTGAACCAGGAACTGTGAGTAATTATAGTAATGGTTCGTTAGCAAGTTGCATTTTAGGGCAGGATACAACTTTGCAAATTTCTACTAATATGGGAGGATTATTGACTTTTCCCTGTAAAGCTAAGAATTATATTAGCTTTGACTATAAAGGGCAGTTTGCAAACTGTAGACTATCAGAAGAAATCCAAATCAAAAAAGGTGACTCCGTTCAAATATGCCTTCAAGATTACTTAGTACAAGTTTCATCATCAACAGATAGTGGCATATCTATTACTTGTCAATCTCAAGATTAACCTATTTAATTCCTTATAATACTTCTATCTTGCTCGCTAAAACAATACCAGCTTCATTATTTCAGCAATTCCTCTCATTCCGACCGGCAATTGACAAAAAGTTTTAAGAATTTGTACTATGTGTACCAACAATTTGATAACTTAGTACATAGTTCGCAACACATAGGGAAAAATTACGTTGAGTTACCATCTAGATGCCATTGCCCCCCACGGTGGAGAGTTGGTTAACCGGGTTGCTACACCCGTACAAAAGGAAACATTCCTTTCCAAGGCTGACTTTTTGCCACGAGTGACACTTGATGAGCGAGCCGTTTCTGATTTAGAAATGATTGCGATCGGTGGTTTTAGTCCTCTGACAGGTTTTATGAACCAAGCGGACTACGATCGCACAGTAGTAGAAATGCGCCTTGCTAACGGTGTTGTTTGGTCAATTCCCATTACACTATCTGTTACAGAAGAAGTTGCAGCACCTTTGCCAGTAGGTGGTTTAGTGCGTCTGGATAACCCTAACGGCGAGTTTATTGGGGTTTTGGAACTAAGCGAAAAATATACCTACGACAAAAAACGCGAAGCTATCAATGTTTATCGCACCGATGATGCCAAACATCCTGGCGTGCAGGTAGTCTATAACCAAGGTTCTGTGAATTTGGCTGGTGATATCTGGTTATTACAACGAGATTCCCATCCCCATTTTCCTAGCTACCAAATTGATCCTGCTGCTTCACGGCAAATGTTTAGAGATAAGGGTTGGAAAACTATTGTTGGTTTCCAAACTCGTAACCCTATCCACCGCGCCCATGAATATATTCAAAAGTGCGCTTTAGAAACTGTGGATGGTTTATTTTTACACCCATTGGTAGGGGCAACCAAAGAAGACGATATCGCCGCAGATGTGCGAATGCGTTGCTATGAAATATTGATGGAACACTATTACCCTTTAGATAGAGTAATATTAGCTATTAATCCAGCGGCGATGCGTTATGCTGGGCCAAGAGAAGCCATTTTCCATGCTTTAGTTCGCAAGAATTATGGCTGTACACATTTTATAGTTGGCCGAGATCATGCCGGTGTGGGTGACTACTACGGTACTTATGATGCTCAGTATATATTTGATGAGTTTGCCCCTGAGGAATTAGGCATTGTGCCAATGAAGTTTGAACACGCTTTCTTCTGCAAACGTACCAAACAAATGGCGACAACCAAAACCAGTCCTAGTAAACCAGAGGAACGGGTTCACCTATCGGGGACAAAAGTCCGGGAAATGCTACGTCGAGGTGAGTTACCCCCACCAGAATTCTCTCGTCCAGAAGTGGCAGCAGAATTAGCACGGGCAATGAGTATTCCCACAGTATTAGCTTAGAATTAATGGGAAACTAACAAAAAAGTATAGTCAGAAACTTTACTCTACAGACTTCAGCCCTTTAAGCTGTTAACTAATGGGCTGAGGGCTAACTGCTAATTATGAAACGGCGTGCGTTTTTAGAACGGATTGGCTCAATATTGGCGGTATTGGGGCTAACTGAAGCTGAGTGGTTGACTTTGGGTAATCGCTATTACCAAGCTTTGGCAGCACCTAATCCCCGGAAGTTGGCTTTATTAATAGGCATTAATCAATATCCACAAAGTCCTGCGCTTAGTGGTTGTCTGACTGATGTGGAATTGCAAAGGGAAGTGTTGATTCACCGCTGTGGCTTTGCTGCTGCGGATATCCTCACTTTAACTGAGGAACAAGCCAGCCGGGAATTCATTGAGGCGGCTTTTGTCGATCATTTGGGTAAACAAGCCCAGGCTGGTGATGTGGTTGTTTTCCACTTTAGTGGTTATGGCAGTCGCGTCAAATTGGGGACTTTTCCAGAAACTGTGCAGAATGCTCTGATTCCAGTTGATGAAAAAGAACAACAGGATAGAAGATTTGTCAATTATTTATTAGAAGAAACTCTGTTACTTTTATTGCGATCGCTTCCCACCGACCGAGTAACCGCAGTCTTAGATACGAGTTACTATACTCCGACTACATTGCAGCCGTCAGGTTTGCAAATTCGCGCCCGTCCAGAATTACCAGCAACACAGTTAGCGCTTCCAGAACTGGAGTTTCTCAAACAACTGCAAACCCAGAAATCAGCTATTAATCAAGCAATGGTGTTGAAAGCCACCTCAGACCCAAATCAGCAAGCAGGAGAATTACTGTTTTCTGGTTGGAGTGCGGGGTTATTTACCTATGCTTTAACCCAATATCTATGGGAAGCTACACCAGCAACAACAATTCAAATTCTCTTTTCTCATCTCAGTAGTTCTATGCACAGACTGGGAAGTGAACAGCAGCCAGAGTTAATGAGTGGGCTAAAAAATACTCAAAGTAGTGCCATAGTTGATAATTTTCCCCTCAACAATATTGGCGCTGAAGGAGTAGTCACAGCTGTTGATGAAGACGGTAAAACAGTTGAGGTATGGTTAGGAGGATTACTTCCCCAAGTTCTAGAATACTACGGTGTTGGTTCTAGATTCACTCTACCGACTGGAGAACAGCTAATATTGCGATCATCCCTCAAAACAGGTGTTACACCTTCACGGACTGGGCTAATTGCAAAAGCAGAAATGTCTGACCCAAAAACCAGCAACCCACCCCAAGTTGGGCAACTAGTACAAGAAAAGGTGCGTGTATTACCCCGAAATATTAATTTAACAGTTGCCTTAGATTCTGGCTTAGAAAGAATTGAGCGCGTAGACGCAACTAGTGCTTTTGCCTCAATTACCCGGATGGTTAGCATCGCATCAGCAGAACAAAGCGCTGATTATGTTTTTGGTAAATTACCACAGATTCCTAGCCGTTATGGTCTTTTTTCTCTTGGTGGTGAGCCAATTCTCAATACTGCGGGGGAAATTGGGGAAGCTGTGAAAGTAGCAGTGCAGAGATTAACACCAAAATTTTCCACCCTTTTAGCAGCAAAACTATGGCGATTAACAGAAAATGAAGGTTCTTCCCGCTTGGCGGTGAAGGGAACTTTAGAAATTATTAATAAAATAGCACCCCGTATAATTACACAAAAGCAAAGCTGGCGTACTCAGGTTCAGGAATCTGGGAAGAATAAAGCAATCATAAATTCGGGTACAACCATTCCTACCGTTCCCATTGGTAGTCGGATGCAGTACAAAGTCAAAAATTTGAGCGATCGCCCGATATATTTAATCTTATTGGGTTTAAATAATGCTAGGAGTGCCTTTGGCTATGGTTCACCGGAAGCGATCGCATTATACCCCTGGCAAGTTAACCCAGAAACAGATAGTTCTGACACAAAACCCCACCTGCGAGAAATAGTCATTCCCCCAGGAGAAACCTTGAAGCTACCACAAAATGATGCTACCACTGGCTGGATTTTGCCCATGCGAGCTTTCTTTTGTGAACACCAACTAATTATCAGTACTTCTCCCTTCACACAAACTCAGAAAGCCCTAGAAACCCCTAAATATGCCACCGCAGACCAACAATCAATCAGCCCTTTAGTTAACCCCTTAGAAGTTACCCAAGCCTTACTGCAAGATTTGCATAACGCTAGTGAAACAGAAATGAATGGAACTATTACAGACTCCTATATTTTAGATGTGAATAATTGGGCAAGTCTTAATTTTAGTTTTCAAGTGGTTTGACTTTTCTACAGCTTTAAGTGCTGGAATTCTTGTTTGATTTTAAAAACCCACCTAGGTGGGTTTTTCCTGTATAGCTGTAATTTCCAATTGCTTTACAAATACTTCTGCAACAACAACCCCAACTTCTCCTTAGTCGCTGCTGGTGCATTTGCCAAATTTGTCAAAATCGCATACTTCAAAGCCGAATGGGCATCACTAGATGGGGGATTTTCACTTAAACGCTTTACAGTTTCTTGAATTACCTTTTGAGCATTGACTGCATTTCGTTGTAAATTACCAATCACCATCTCTACTGTCACACTATCGTGATCTGGATGCCAACAATCATAATCTGTCACCAGTGCTAAAGTTGCGTAGGCGATTTCCGCTTCTCTAGCTAACTTTGCTTCTGGTAAATTTGTCATCCCAATGACTGTAGCCCCCCAACTACGGTAAAGATTTGATTCGGACTTAGTAGAAAATGCAGGGCCTTCCATACAGACGTAAGTACCAGCACGGTGTAGATTAACATCAGGTAAATTCAAAGAGGCAATCGCATCTGCCAAAACTCCAGCCAAGTTTTTACAAATAGGCTCACCAAAGGCAATATGTGCGACGATTCCCTCACCGAAAAATGTAGAAATGCGATTTTTTGTTCTGTCAATAAACTGATCTGGAACCACCATATCTAGTGGTTTTGCCTCTGCTTTTAACGAACCAACCGCACTTGCAGAAATTAAGTATTTCACACCTAATTGCTTCATCGCATGAATATTTGCCCGAAATGGTAATTCACTAGGTAATAGCGTATGATTACGACCATGCCGGGCTAAAAAAGCAACTTTAGTACCAGCTAGTGTCCCTAGAATCACAGCATCAGATGGTGAACCGAATGGTGTCTGTATCTCTAATTCTTCCACATCTTTAAGAGATTCCATTTTGTATAAACCACTGCCACCAATAATTCCAATTTGCGCTAATGCCATAATTTTAAACTTGTTAATTCTTCAACACTAAGTTATTTTACCGAAAATATTATTAGTCCAAAGCTACAAAGCAGTAATTAGTTTGGCTTTTCTAGTTTCCGTAAAGCTACCATTGGAAACTTGATAAAATTTTGTTATTGTGAAATTAGGTGAAATTAGCTAGTATCACTTCTCTACAGAGGGGTACGCGGAATTCTTAATAGAGCCTAGGCCTCCCGTAAGGGATACGTAATAAGCTAAACCAACGTAATTATCATTCAATAAAGGTTTTAGAATTTTCAGATAGGTGGCCTATTTACGCGGTACTCTACTAGTATAAAAACTATATAAAAAAGTGGAAAAAAATATGCAATTTACTGTCAATTCTCACCCAAGTAATTTAGAAGAAATCTTAGAACGCATATTTAGTAATCGCAGAATTACACGTCAAGATCAACACATAATGATGTCTAGCCTTCTGGAGGCAGAAGGTTTAAGTGAGCAAAACATGAGGGAAATCAATAAAGTATTTGATGCCTTAAAAAGAGGATTAATTAAAGTCGTAGATTAGGAATATAAAGAAGAGATTTTAATGACTAACTCAACAGTGACAAATAACAAAAATTGAGTAGATTTTAGATACAGCAGATTTGATCAATAAGTTACTGTTTCTAAATTCTACTCAATGCAATTTATGATCATTTTATTTTCGTCGCTCAATAATATTAAGCTACTGGTGAAGCTTTCTTGCTTTTGCGTAAACCAAATGCACTAGCCATACCTAAAGCACCTAAACCTAGAATTGTTGTAGGTTCAGGTACTTCTACTTGCAGACGAGCACCGTCTCCGGGCTTCATTTTACCACCAATTTTACCGAGGTTAACATTGAACGAACTGACATTCGTTAAGGTGACTGTTTGGAAATTACCATCAGGTCCTGGAGCAATATTTATGTTAGCTCCTACACCGTTGATTTGACTAATTTTAGTGCCTATGTCTTCTACATCAAAGAAAGTTAGTACTATCTTGGAAAGTGTTTCACCCAAGAAGTCAAATTTATATTTACCAACTTCTAATTGACCATCCTCAGGTAGAGAAGCAACAGTACCGTCGCCATTCACTTTAACAGCCACAGGACGGAACCAAGTACCGTCTGGGGAGTTAGTTCCAGCATCTATTCCTAAAAAGTTAATAGCGAAAGCGCCAAAATTTTGGTTATTGGCAGTTGTGCTGTCATCGCTGAATAACAGACTCTTTCCATAACCTGCTACGCCAAAATTTAAACTTTCTACTGTGTAACCGTAAGCACTTGTATCAATGCAAGTGGCATCAGTAACGCAGCCAGTACCTACTAATTTGATTTCACCCTCAATAGGTGGAACCATAAAAGCGGCTTGAGCCTTAGATACGCCACCAAATAAGCTTAACCCTACAACTGACGCTGTAAATGTTGCGGCTAAAGAGTTGAATTTTCTCATGTATTTAATTGCTGTTTTAGGTGTCATATTTTGAGGCTGTTATTTTTGCCTCGTTTGATTACTATTACAGTATCACTGAGATATCTACTTAAGTAAATATAACTCAGGTGTAGTTTACACAATCTTTAAAAAAAAGATGCGTTTGCTTATACTAAATTTATACTGGCAGTATGCTGACACCAAAAAATTGCATATTAAAAGCGGTCAAAATCCTTGTCCTACAAGAGATTGAAGATCAGATAGATAGCTTTATTTAGATAAATAGAAGCGGGTAAATTTAACAGTTATTGTTTGAAGCTAGGATAAAATAGGGATACAGCCAGGCCGTATCCCTATTTTATACATTGTATTTGGCGACTTTCCTGAAAACTAGTATGAACAAGCAAGTTGTACAGGTTAGTATTGTTTTTACTTGGCATTTTCAGTAAACACCGAACAGCAGTAGGTGGCATAAAGACAAGTCGAGGGGATGATCCGGGTTATCAATTAAGCTAACAGCAAAGCTTTTTTCGCTTCATTAGCGATCGCTTCCACTTCATCATTCACCAGAGTTTCTAAGATTGATTTAGCTTCCGTACCACCTAAATTACCTAAAGCTTGCACTACTCTGTAACGCACTTGCCAATCTGAATTAGTTGTATAGGGAACCAAAAGAGGAACCGCTTCTACATCTCCCAATTCACCAAGGGAACTAATAGCAGCAGTTTGAATTAAGCCATTATCTGAAGAAAGTGCTTGTTTGAGTAGTTCCAAGCCGCGCGGATCACCCAACTCGCCTAATGTAGCGATGATGCTAAACTGCACTAACCATTCTGGGGTTGTATGGTAAAGCTGCTGCAAATCTTCAAAAGCCGCGTGTAGTTTCAACGCACCTAAACAATCGGCTGCGGCTGCTTGCACATCAGCTTCAGGATCATTAAGTAAATCCCGCAAGAGATGCAAAGATAACTCTAAATCCTGCTCTCCCAGTGTATCCATCTGACTTACAGCAGAGTAACGGACACGGGAATTACCATCACCAATAGCAATTTGCAGTAGTTCTAAACCAACTTTCGGTTCTAGTTCTCGGATTTGATTTACAGCACGTAAGCGATCGCCCAAATTCTCAGAACTCAGTAATTCTTTCACTGACTCAATAGAAATACTCATTTAATTATCCTAAATTATCAAATTGGTAATTGCTTTATTAACTTCCCCCCTCATCATCCCCAGTTCCTACTCTGCGGCCATAGTGCGAATAATGTCCCCACGAGTGAGAATACCAATAACTTGACCTGCATTGTCAAGCACAGGTAGACGGTGAACTTTATGCTCTTGGATGATTTTGGCAGCTTCTCTGAGAGATTTGTCAGGAGTAATAGTCAGAGGGTTTTTACTCATTACCTCACCGACAGTTTGTCCTAAAGCCTTATGTAAATCCCGGTCATAAGTAGCAGGATTTTGCAAATAAATCACACTATCCAAAAACATGATGTATGCAGGAGGAGTTACACCAGTTTCTTGCCACATCAAATCTGTTTCTGAAATAATTCCCACCACTTTACCCGCATCATTAATTACAGGTAAACCGCTAATTCGCTTTTCTGCCAAGATTTGGATAGCTTCTTTTAAAGGAGTTTCAGGACTAACCACAATAGGGTTAATAGTCATCACATCAGCAACGGTTTTAGACATTTTTTACTTACGCCTTTTATAAAAGTCTTTTTAATTATTGTAGAAAATTATAGGTAACAAAAAAATACTTTTAATAGATTGTTACTTTTAAAAATAATCTATGCTTGTATGGAACAGCTTTATAAAATAGTCCAATTTTACCATAAAATAATTAATTTTCCAAAACCTAGATCATATAAAGCAGACTCCCTAAGTTGGAGAGTTATCCCTGTGAAAGGTCTTCCTTGTTTGAAGTGAATGATATTTGTCGCTAGAAAACCCAAAATTATTAAAGCTTTTGTGAGATTTTAATTTTTATCAAATTAATCTAATTTTTCAAGTCACTAACAGCTTTTACTTATTTTTTATATCTATCTAAATCATCTTAAGCATTCTATTGTATTTGGACTAATAACAACAGTTTTGATTTTGACAACGAGTAAATTTGGTAAACTTCGTAAATTTGAATTGAGTAAATAAATTCCTCCATTAATTAGTGGATTATGCTGTTTTTAACCAACCCTAATTTTAATCTTCAGGATTTATACCTAATAGTCGTAATTGTGCAGCTAATTTTTCGGCTCTTTGTCTTTCTTTTTCAGTCCGTTGTCTTTCTTGTTCTACTAATTCTGAACCCCACAATAATAGGTTTTTTTGTTCATCCCACCACCTTAACCACTTTCCTATGCGGTTTTCTCTGAAACCTTCCCACACACTGAGATAAAGATTCATTTCCTCTATCCAATAAAATTGGTTTTCGTGAGGATCTTGCAAAGCATACAAACCTGTATTAGTATTCAAGCGATAGACTTCTAAATTACCAGTATCAGGTTCAAAAATAATGTAATTTGGCACTTTCAGAATACGTTCATAAAAAAACCATTTACCAGGAGGATAAGTGGGTTTAGTAGAGTACTCTGTTCCTTCTGTGTCAGAAATAAATTCCATGACTACAGAAGGAATATCACCCTGTAGTTGAGGAGTGTAACTACGAATAACTTCTTCCCTATCTACTGTGATTTTAGGAATATAAGCCCAATCAGGTGCTTTAATCACAATTTTGCCATTCAAAGTGGCACAGATACCGTAATTCGTTGATGATAAGGCATTGCTTGGCAATTTTCCCGCTAACTCTAGACTTTCTGTAAGTGCTGCGGCAAGGCTTGGTTGATTGATATTGTCCACTGGTTCATCTGGAAGAATATAATCGTTGGGTAGTTTTTCCCAAGTGATTGTATAGTCTTGGGTAGTGGTGATCATGGTGGGTTTTCCTATATTCAGGTGAATCAGTTGTTACCTGCTGGGAATATATTTATTTTAAGCCCTAGATTAGTAAATACACGACTTACGCCAACGTTTTGTTGCGATGATTATTTTCTACTCTTTTGCAAAGCGGCAATAATTTCTATATTTGCTTCGGGAAAAGTAAATTGATCTAACTCATTCAAATTCACCCAACGGATTTCAGCACATTCTATTGCTTGGGGAATACCTTGCAAATGTTGACAATGATGTACTGTCAACGTAACCTGCAAGTGTGTATAAGTATGGTTAATGGTAATCAGATGTTCTCCTACCATAATTTCTATTCCTAGTTCTTCATAAATTTCTCTTTTAATACATTCTTGGATAGTTTCACCATGCTCAATTTTGCCCCCAGGAAATTCCCATAAACCACCCATTGTCCCTTGGGGAAGACGACGATCAATTAAAATTTGTTTTTGATCATTCCAAATTACAGCAACACCAATAATTTTATGGGGTACGGGACTAGTTACACTCATAGTTTAGGGTAGATGGAGAAATTCACTATTAATTCATAATAAAACTCGTCAGACTAATTCGATGCCTGCCGAGTTAATATTTATTTTCAAATTTTCTAATTATCAAGTTTTACAAAAAAGCTGTTAACCACTAAACTGATAGGACTTACGCACTCAGCCAAGTTGAGAAAGGTAGAATAGGCGTTTCAACTTCCGGAGAGATTCTTCGCTGCGCTCAGAATGACAGTTTTCCGTTTCAGTGCGTGAGTCCTGACTGACAATTAAGATTGGATTTCGCAGAGAACTGTTCTGGTTAGCAATGCTATAGATTATGAGAAATATCTAACAGCGCTATTCAAAATCTTTATTAGCTTCATTTCCTTGTAAAGCCATATCAAAGTCCATTCTCTGTTCGGCGTTACGCAAGAAATAACCACTAATCATAGCAGAGGCCAGTAATCTACCTAAACTTTCTCGGCTGGTGGTAATGGTAACGCCAAAATGTTCTGGAGGCAGATTTCCCAAAAGCCCAAAAATGTTGCGTTCCATAACTTGAAACACTTCGGCAGAAGTCGGTTTAGATAACTGGGTTACTGTTTCTGGACTTAAGGATTTAACGTACTGCCATAGTAAATTGCTAGTTTCAGATTCACTATCAAAAAATTCTGAGACTCGATTGGATTGGTTGCTCACTTTTTATCTCCTTTATTACAACTACTGACTGAGGTAATTGTGACTGAAATAATCAATAACCTATTGTGTATTGGATGTAGCTGACACTTGTATATTCATATCAACTAATGTAACAGGTTATTTTTTTCCAGGGAGTCGTTTTAACCGTACCAAAATCAGGGTAGTTTTGCGAAAGCAGGCAGAAGAAGCAGGGTGAAAAGGAGAACTATTTTCCCCCTTGCTCCCGTTCGGCTACGTGGTAGTTGAGCGTTCACGTAGTGTGTCGAAGACAAGTCGAAACTCACGGCAAGCCTGCTCCCTGCGCTCTTTCCTCTTCTCAGTACCCAATCCCCTAACTAGCAAGATACTCATTAATGTTGGTTTTGGATTTACGAAGTTTTGTTAAGGCTTCTCTCTCAATTTGTCGGACTCTTTCCCGGCTGATATTGAGGATTTCACCGATTTTAGCAAGGGTTAAAGATTGCCCGTCTAATAAACCAAATCGCAGCTTAATTACTTCTTTTTGTTGTGGGGTGAGTTCTGCCATCATCCGCTCTAGGTCGTAAGATAAGGAGGATTGCATCACGAAATCTTCTGGTGATGCACCTGTATCTTCCAAAAGTTCTCCTAGTTCAGTGTCGTAGTTATCTCCTAACCGTAAATCGAGAGATAAGGGCAGACGAGCTTTTTCTAGGCATTCTTGTACTTGTTTGGGTGTTAATTCTAACTCTTGAGCTAATTCTGTGGCTGTGGGCGCACGTCCTAACTTTTGGGATAGTTGGCGTTGTGCTTTTTTAATTTTGTTTAGTTTTTCTGTAATATGAATAGGTAGGCGAATTGTGCGAGCTTTTTCGGCGATCGCACGAGTAATGGCTTGACGTATCCACCAGTAGGCATATGTAGAAAATCTGTAACCTTTGGTAGGGTCAAATTTTTCTACTCCTCGCTGCATTCCAATGCTGCCTTCTTGGATTAAGTCGAGTAAATCGACGTTACGCTTAATATACTTTTTAGCGACAGAAACGACTAACCGCAGGTTGGCTTCTACCATTTTGCGTTTAGCTGTTTCACCATCTGCGATCGCTTCGTTCAATTCTACTAGTTCTATCTGTGCTGCTGCTGCCCATTCTTCTAAATTAGGTTGACGATCTAATTGGGTAGCAAGATTTTCCCTCACTTCATATAAGGCGGTACATCTTTGTACCTGTTTCCCATAACGAATTTCTTCTTCGTGGGTGAGGAGTGGCACACGGCCAATCTCACGCAGGTAAGTCCGCACGAGGTCGGTGGCTGTCTGAGCGGTCTTCATGGCGCTACTCTTTGGTGATGATGGGTTTGCTGGTAGTGTCATTAGCTGAATAAGTGCCTTGTAAGGGTGCTACCCAGATGAGATATGAAACCATGCTAAGGTTTGCAACTTACACGCCCGATAAACTCGGTTACTCATATTTAGTCAATTTATGCTTCTTAACTGCTAGACGTTACAGTGACTTTTTGATAATCACAAGTACCTAGAGTTAGATATAAGGTAATAAGTCGAACATTTTTGGTTGTATTTAGATTATTAATAATTGTAACATTTATGAGAATAATTTGACTACCGAGAAACCCGAAAATTCGTGGTTGCTTGGGGTCGTCTAATGCCGTAATTTTACTCAGAAACTTATACCTGAAGCTGCTCACGCAAATTCTTTAAGGAAAAAACACGTTCCTCATATTTGTTAAAATATCTCAATGTTAACCATAATGTTTCTCCTGTAATGATTGCTTAATGTTTTTGGAACAGGGGACTGGTGATTGGGAAGAGGTTATAGATAATTCTCCCCCTGCACCCTGCCCCCTTGCCCTGAGCGTAGTCGAAGGGCTGCCTCCGACTAACTTATCGGGCAGTAATCTTGAATGGTTTTGACATCTAAGGTGGTGTTTTGCAGAGAACGGATAGCGGCTACAGTGGCTTTGGCTCCAGCAATGGTGGTAATAATAGGTATTTTGTAAGCTAAGGCTGTGCGACGGATTAACCTGGCATCAGTATGGGCTTCTTCTCCAGAAGGTGTGTTGATAATTAGTTGAATTTGTTGGTTTTTGATAGCATCGAGGACGTGGGGACGACCTTCATGAAGTTTGAGTATTGACTCAATCTTTAACCCTTTTTCCTGAAGGACTTGACGTGTACCTTGGGTAGCTATGACGTTAAAGCCTAAGGTAATAAATTCCTTGACTACATCTACTGCAAGTCCTTTATCGCGATCGCTCATAGAAACAAATACACTACCCTTAAGAGGTAGCATTTCCCCAGCACCTAACTCAGCTTTAGCAAAAGCGCGGCCAAAATCGCTATCAATTCCCATCACTTCCCCTGTTGAGCGCATTTCAGGACCGAGGATGGTATCCGTACCGGGGAACTTACTAAAAGGTAATACCGCTTCTTTGACAGCAATATGAGCAGGAATAACTTCTTGAGTAAAGTTCAATTCCTCCAAAGTTTTACCCGACATAATTAAAGATGCGAGTTTTGCCAGTTGTATGCCTGTAGCTTTAGAAACAAAAGGCACGGTACGAGATGCTCTGGGGTTAGCTTCCAAAATGTAAACTTGGGGAGAATAACTATTTGCACCGACTACGGCAAATTGAATATTCATCAAACCGACAACAGACAAGGCTTGTGCTAGTTGGACAGTCCAAGTGCGAATTTGATTTAAAACGGCTGGAGATAGGGAAATGGAAGGTAAAGAACAAGCCGAATCTCCTGAGTGAATACCCGCTTGCTCGATGTGTTCCATAATGCCGCCGATTACGACTCTGCCAGTATGGTCAGCGATCGCATCTACATCAACTTCAATGGCATTTTCTAAGAACTTATCAATTAAAATCGGGTGGTCTGGTTCTACCAACACCGCAAAAGTCATGTAGCGTTCTAACTCTGCATCAGAATAGACGATTTCCATCGCCCTTCCTCCCAACACATAGCTAGGACGTACAACCACGGGATAACCAATGCGTTTCGCAACTATTAAAGCATCTTCAAAACTTCTGGCCATGCCATTAGGCGGTTGAGCAATATTCAATTTATTGAGAATCTTTTCAAATCGCTCCCGGTTTTCTGCCATGTCGATAGAATCGGGGGATGTACCCCAAATTTGGGGAATGGGGAAATCAGGACTAGGAACGGGACATTGGTAAATATCACCAGTCGCTAGTTGCTCTAAATATTGCTGTAAGGGAACTGCTAATTTTAATGGTGTTTGTCCGCCAAACTGGACAATTATCCCCACGGGATTTTCAGTGTCGATGATGTTGAGAACATCTTCTTTGGTTAACGGCTCAAAATACAAGCGATCGCTCGTATCATAATCTGTAGAAACTGTCTCAGGATTAGAATTGACCATAATTGTTTCATAGCCTGCACCATGTAAAGCATAAGCAGCGTGACAACAACAATAATCAAACTCAATTCCTTGACCAATACGGTTTGGTCCCCCACCCAAAATCATCACCTTGGGTTTGGTAGTGGGTAAAACTTCCGTTTCTTCTTCGTAGGTAGAATAGTAATAAGGAGTCAGAGCTTCAAACTCAGCCGCGCAAGTATCCACCGTTTTGTAAACTGGAATCACTCCTAAGTTCTTGCGGTATGCCCTAACTTCATCTTCATTGGTTTTAGTAGCATAGGCTATTTGGCGATCGCTATAACCATCCCTTTTCACAGCGTACATTTGCGCTTTTGTCAACTGCTTTAAGGGTGTGCGTTTCAGGAATTTCTCCACTTCTAGCAGTTGTTGTAATTTATCTAAAAACCACGGGTCAATCGCCGTAAGTTCATAGATTTCTTCATTACTCATCCCTAGTTGCATAGCATGACGCACAGAAAAGATGCGTTCGGGGTTTGGTGTCCGCAATTGGGCGCGAATTTGTTCCCCACTAGGTAATTTTTCGGCTTTGTCACAACCCCAACCAGCGCGACCGGTTTCTAAAGAACGCAATGCTTTTTGGAAAGATTCGTTAAATGTCCGGCCAATGGCCATTGCTTCCCCGACAGATTTCATTTGGGTTGTGAGAACCGGTTCAGAACCGGGGAATTTTTCAAAAGCGAAGCGGGGAATTTTGGTGACAACATAATCAATTGTCGGTTCAAAGGAAGCGGGGGTTTTCTTGGTGATGTCGTTTTGCAGTTCATTCAAGGTGTAACCCACAGCTAACTTAGCCGCTATTTTGGCAATGGGGAATCCTGTGGCTTTGGAAGATAAGGCAGAACTGCGGGATACACGGGGGTTCATTTCAATCACCACCACATCCCCATTTTCAGGATTCACCGCAAACTGGATATTAGAACCGCCGGTTTCTACACCTATTTCGCGGATAATTTTAATCGCCATATCCCGCAACCGTTGATATTCTTTATCGGTGAGGGTTTGGGCAGGGGCGACGGTGATAGAATCACCTGTGTGAATCCCCATTGGGTCGAGGTTTTCGATGGAACAGATAATGACAACGTTATCTGCTAAGTCACGCATGACTTCTAGTTCATATTCTTTCCAGCCTAATAAAGATTGATCAATGAGAATTTGCGACACGGGACTGGCATCAATCCCTACTTGTGCCATTTCTTCAAATTCTTCTTTATTGTAGGCAATACCGCCCCCAGTACCTCCCATTGTAAAGGCTGGCCGGATGATCAGGGGATATGTACCAATTTGGCGTGCGATCGCTTTTGATTCTTCTAAAGTCGAGGCTGTACCACTAGGACACACTGCCACCCCAATTTTAGCCATTGCTTCATTAAACAGTTTTCTGTCTTCGGCTTTTTCAATTGCTGGTAACTTCGCACCAATTAACTCGACGTTGTACTTTTCTAAAACACCATTTTTCGCCAAAGCCACAGCCAGGTTAAGGGCGGTTTGTCCTCCCATTGTGGGTAATAGAGCATCTGGACGTTCTTTAGCAATAACTTTTTCTACTATTTCCGGTGTCAGCGGTTCAATATAGGTGCGGTCTGCTGTTTCCGGGTCGGTCATAATCGTAGCTGGGTTGGAATTCACCAACACCACTTCATAGCCTTCTTCTCGCAAAGCTTTACAGGCTTGAGTTCCAGAGTAGTCAAACTCACAGGCTTGGCCAATCACAATCGGACCAGAACCTAACAGTAGAATTTTACGGAGGTCTTCACGACGGGGCATAGTTTGTTACCTTGAAGTATAAAAATACAAATCTTGATTATTGTAAGGGTCTTTACCCCTCCTCATGCTATTTATTATCCAGTTTTCCGGTTTCTGATGAGCCAAAGCCGAAAAAAGAATGGGATGTTGGTCAAAGAAATGACTCTGTTTCCTTACAGTCACCTTTTCAATTTTTATAACTTAGATGATAACGATATTGATAAAAACTTTTATTTATACGTGTGATCTTAATAAAATTAATTATCAATAAATTTAGAAATATCCGCTATGGTCTTTATTTAAATAACAATGAATATTGAATAAAAATAGCAATTATTTTATATTTCAGTTAAATAACAATTTATTACCTAAGTTTTTGGTTAAAAATAGCAGAAAGGTAAAAGTTGACCTCTCTGCTTAAAAATATCATTTTTTAATAGCCTGTAAAGCTAATTCGCACTATTGCTAGATGAGATTAATCACAATGATGTGAAATTTAGTTTTCAGCAGATTGGACAAAACCCAAGGTTAAACTATCCTTAGCCAAGAAGTGGGCTAAATGATAAGCTCTTTCTTCTGTTTTTAACAAGATTTTTTCATACAGATAGCGTGTGGCTCTATCTCCTAAACTCTCAGCCTGAGAAGCTTGACGGCGAATTACGCTAATCATAGCTTGTTCTGCTGCTAGGTCATTTTCTACCATCTTGCGGGCAGCATATGCGCCATCACTTTCAGGCTCAAAGCAGCATAATTCAGCTAATTTACTAAAGCTTGCCGCAGGTACACCACCCAAACCATTTAATCTTTCGCCAATTTCATGGATGTGATCTTGGATTTCTGTGTAGCTGTCGTTAAAAAACTCGTGCAGGGAATAAAATTCTGCACCTTCAACTACAAAATGGTGTTTTTGGTACTGTAAGTACAAAGCTTGAAAACTCGCTAAGACTACATTAAATCCTTCAACTACTGGAGCAGTTACACTCCGATCTAGCAGGACAGGATTGTCATATACTTGACCAAAATTTTGTAACAAAGTTTGTGTATCAGACATGGTTCTCCTAGCTTTTTAGCAGTTTTATTTTTTTACTGCTTAGTTTTTATATATTAACATTGAAAAAAATGAAAGCAAGTCTATTAAATATTACAGAATTTTTAATTTTAACTGCTACTTGTAGCAAATTAATTCCCAAGCTAGATGCTAAAAGTTGAATTTTCATATACGTACCCAATACTATATTTACTAATGAGTTTAAGTGCAAATATATACATAGTAATAAGTTATAAATATAAAAATGCAAAATATTTGCAAAATTAATGACAATAATTTGCACTTACGCTATTCTGAATTAAAGAGGCTTAACTCTAACCAACTCCCCATTTTGGGGGGTAAATAGCTTGTGTTTACTGCAAGTTTGTTGCACTTTGAGGGCAATTCGCTTGAAATCTTTTAGCTCAGAAACAGGAATAAAGCACGTTGTTGAAGTGAATTGGGCAGACCGTTGGCAAGTCTATCAGCGTTTAAGAGAGTTAGAAATTCCCTCTTGCTGCGAGACTAACCAGCCATTACAGGTGCAAATTACCAGTCCTCAGGTAGTTGTTCAACTTTGGAGTGTGATGCGACAATTCACCGCATCTCGTCAAGAGCTAATTTGCACTCTTGAACATTGTTGGCGTAGTCGCTACCAAAAGTTTTAGTCGGTTGACAGCTTATCCTTCATTGAAAATAGGTGAAAAAAATGAGTGTATCTCCCAGTGTAGAAGTAGCAGAATTTTGCCTTGAAGGAAGATTTTTAGAGTTTGTGATTAAAGACGGTTATAAGCTCAAGGGCTTATTGCTGGCGACTGTTGAAGGTCAATGCTATGTGAAGTTAGCCAAACATTTACGGGTAGCTTTCGATTTACGTCTACCTAAAGGTACTTGGTTGCAAGTTGTGGGAACAAAAAAGTACGACTCTAAAAAGGGAGAAGAAACTCTCAAAGCAGAACGGGTAATGGCTGCACGTTCGGAAATGGGAAGATTTCCACCCCAAATTAGTCACACCATGAAGCAGTTACCAGAAACTTCTGCGAAAAATCGCACCAAAGAAAAATCGACTCAGACTAAAGCTACAATTTTGGTCTGTCAAAAGTCTGATTGTATGAAGCGTGGTGGTAAGGCTTTGTGTCAGGCTTTAGAGAGAGAGTTGGAAAATAATGGTTTAGATAATGTAATTATTAAAGGTACTGGTTGTATGAAAAACTGTAAAGCGGGACCAAATCTAGTCATGCCAGATAAAACTCGTTATAGTCGCATACAAGCTACACAAGTGCCGACGTTGATAGATAAGCATATTGGTGGGGAAAGTCGAGAAGAAGCAAAAGATGCAGTTGTGAATATACCCAGTTATGCTGAAGTTTATTGAATAGGTTTTAAACCAATCAAAATAATTGCTGATGCTCCATTTTGATGGAGCTTTAACTTTATACTGAAGCAGCTTGAGACTATTACGAACAGCACCATTCAAAAAGTGATAGCGATATCACTGTTTCCACTCGCGCAACATAAAAAAGAAATACTACTATTTCAGGACTTACGCAACTAGCTTACTTTGTAGAGTGCGTCAGACCCGATAATTTAGCACACAACAGATTTTCTCTATCTGACGCACCGCACTAATATGCGATTCCAGAAGCCTGAAACTAGACAATTTCCTATGTGAAATTTGTACAATGCATAAGTCCTAGTAATGATAGAATTTAGCTTAACTGCTAAGTTTAAATAAATGACCACAACAGTTGCAAAAATAATTACCATAGAAGAATTCTTAAAACTGGGTTACATAGATGAGTCACCAGCTTGGGAATATATTAACGGAGAAGCAATTCAAAAACCAATGGGTGGTGGTAAACATAGTCTTTTACAAAAACGATTAGTTGCAGTAATTGACACAGCAATAAGTGATTATTAAGCATTTCCAGAACTGCGTTATAGCTGTGGAAACCGTTCTTTAGTTTCTGATATTGCAGTGATTAATACCGAAGAAATACCATTAGATGAAAGCGGTGATATTATTAGCAGTGGAATTAATTTTGCACCAGCTTGGGTAATTGAAATTCTTTCACCTGCTCAAAGTCAAACTAAGGCAACTGGCAATATTTTACATTGTATTAAACATGGGACTAAATTTGGATGGTTGCTTGATCCAAGTGAGCGTTCAATTTTAGTTTATCAGCCTCATAGTTTACCAGATTTGTTAACTGGAACAGATATATTACCCATTCTAGAAGGTGTGAATTTAAAAATCACAGTTGAGGAAATATTTGGTTGGTTACAAAGGAAGAAGTGATAGATTTAACCATCAGAAATAACTTGATTATTTAACCAAATAACCAAATCATTAACACTGGTAAAATCCAACAAAGCTAAACCTAAATTCTCCAAATCTTCCACAGATAACCTATTGATTTTTACCTGTAAGTCTTGACTAAATGCACCAATACGCCGTTCAAGTAGACGTATTACAATATTGAAAATTACCTCATAACGAACTTCTTGATAATATCTGGTATTTTTTAAATCACTAATACTAAACATTCTTGCTAACTTCTGGGGACTGAGACGGGGTAATTTGTAGGAAACAATAGTCTGAATTAAATCTAGCAAATTCTTTTGCAGACTGGCATCAGATAAATCTGACCTGGCTTGTGATAACAAGTTTCTCGCTAAAGTAGGAATTTCTTTTTCATTCTCCACAACTAACTTCAGAAATTGATCTGGCTATTGTCGCTCAAAATGAGGATGATTAATGGTCAGACTATATGCTGATGAGAATTTTCCTCTTGTCTAGCAAGTTGATCACCATGTCTTACCAAAAAAATTTTTCTTTGCCACCACATATGTAAAAAATAATTACAATAGTGGAAGTTGTTTTAAAATTTGTGATATGACCCAAAAGCATTATTTAATTAGTTACGATTTATACAATGCTGATTCGCAAAGGTACTCTGATTTGAACGAGCAGATTCAAAGCTTGGATAGCTACGCACAAAAGTTCTTAGAAACTACCTGGATAGTAACTTCTGATCTTTACCGAGTCGAAATCAAGAAGAATCTTGAGTCATCTGAAGTAATCAAGCACGCTGATGAATTACGAATTATTGAGGTCAAGAACTACAAAGAAAACAAGTATTACTACTGTAATCCTTCTTATTACTATTGTGATCCTTCTCCAAAAGATATATTTTTTCTAAGTGATATAGAGCAGAAAAAAAATTATTTTGTGAGTTTGGGTGATATTAAATCACACTATTTAATCAGTTACGACCTAAAGAAAGACATACAACACAAGAGAAATTACGAAGCTTTGGAGGAGGTAATTAAGTCCTTCGATAGCAACAGCCGAAAATTGTTGCGAACCACCTGGGTTGTTAGTTGTAATCTTGCAACAGATTACAATCGTATCGCTGAAGTTCTTTACTCGTCGGATCTAATCAATGAAAGTGATAGACTATTGATTATTGAGGTTAATCCTCCCGACGAAGGTAAATATTACTACAGTCATCCTGATTTTAATTAACTAGACCATATATGACCCACTTCTTGCTCTAGTCTGATTCAGATTAGAGCAAGATCACTAAATTTCTTCGTGTAGAATATCATCTTGTGGATATCTACCGCTAAAAATTAATATTTGAAAATAGATACCCTACAATCAGTTGTATCAAGCTACTTTCGTGTGATTGATTTGATTACAATAATATAGGTGAAGTATGTCTGTACTCAGAAAAATTCGTATTGGTAAAACTGAAATCATAACGAATCATAAATTCGGTAGAGAGGAAATTACACTTTTTACTCTTTATGGAAGGGAAAAAATAAATGAATTTTTATTAAAAACTAGTAGACATTTTAGAGATGTATTTTCTATTTCGTGGGAAAAATATCAAACTGATGCCAAGCGATACTATCATTCATCTTTTTTAAAAAAGATGAATCAGGCAAAATCATTTAAAAAATTTTTACTAGCTTTTTGTTTACAACAAATGCTACAAAAAGAAAATTTCAAAATGCCTTTTGAAGAATTTTATCTACCAATGCTGATAGAAGGACATGACAACTATCAAACTAACAGAGAAACTGGCGCTCAAGGATTAGTAGTAGGTATTCTTGTACATTTAGCTGCTATCTACCCTAAATATAAAGAATGTCTATTCGAGTTAAATCATTCATTAGATATCATAGAAAACATAAATTCTGGTAGGGTTATATATCTAGATGCTAATTTAGCTTTAACATACAATCAAGACATAAAAAATGAAGGTTTAGGTGAACTATTATGCGGAGCTAAAAAGATATCTGAAATCTGGACTTACGATAAAACAGACCTTTTTGTACCTCTGAATTCGTTACGTAAAGCTAAGAAAGCATTAGCCGACTACAAAGGTATACCTCGAAAAGGTGAGTTAATGGGAAATGACTCGGAGCGTTTTGCTAAATTTTTAGGTTTAGAAATAAAAGACAAGTATGCGTATATGCCTAAATACCAAGATATAAAACAATTTAGTGGTAAAGGATTCAAAAAGTGAGTTTACATTTTATTGTAAGCATTTAGTAGGTTGAGTTAGGCTTGTAACCCACTATTAATATTGAATTATAACCCCCTCTATCTCACGACAAAGGGGGTGAGAAAATGCTATTAAGCAGTGAAATACTTAGCTACAGGGTGATAAGTAATAATCGCCGTTGTCGATTGTTCAGGATATAATTGCTCACTTTCATCCATGTGCATCTTCATCCTATCAACCCCCAGCAACTCCAACTGCTTAAACTGATCTTGGATATTCGGACAAGCCGGATAGCCGAAACTATACCGAGAACCTTGATAACGCTGCGCCAAAATATCCCGAATATTATTCGGTTCAGCATCACCAAAACCCAACTCTCGACGGATTCTGGCGTGTGTCCATTCCGCTAAAGCTTCTGCCACCTGTACCGCCATACCATGAAAATACAGATAATCAGTGTATTGATTATTGGCAAATAACTTTTGTCCAAACTCCGTTGCAACTTCCCCCACAGTCACCGCTTGCATGGGGAAAACATCAATTATTCCCGACTCCTTCGGTGCAAAGAAATCTGCAATACATAACCTATTGAAAGACTTCTGACGGGGGAAATCAAAACTTGTCACCTGTTTTGACTGATTTTCTACATCATATATATGTAGAGAATTCCCCTCGGACTGACAAGGGAAATACCCATAAATCACATGAGGATGCAACAAATTTTCTTCAATAATTCGCTGTTTCCAACTTTCTAAAACTGGATAAACCTTCTCAGCCAAAAATGCCTGATATTCCTCCTTAGATTGTTCTTTTGGCTTGCGGAATTGCCATTGTCCGGCAACCAAAGCTTGCAAATCTAAATACCAGAATATCTCCTCCAGAGAAATATCATCATGTTGTAAAAACTGAGTTCCCCAAAAAGGTGGCTGAGGACGTTCAATATCTACTGCTACAGCTTCCGAACGCCGAGTATCTATTTCTTTGGGTTCAGCAGAGGCTTTTTCTTCAGAGGAGATTTTTATTGCTTCCTTATGACCATTTATTGATTCTTCATTTTCTCCTAATTCATCCAAAAATCCCTGCAAATCATCCCAATTACCACCTACTTTCGCAGGCATTAATTTATCCATAAAATGCAAATCAGAAAACGCATCTTTGCCATAAACGACCTTACCTTTGTAAGCATTTTGGCAATCTTGATACACAAACTTAGGAGTTAACGCCGCACCGCCTAAAATTACCGGTACTGTAATACCATTTTCGTTGAAAGTCTGCAAATTATCTTTCATAAAAGCGGTAGATTTCACCAGCAAACCACTCATGGCAATACAATCAGGTTTATGCTGTTGATAAGCCTGAATAATATTTTCCACTGATTGCTTAATTCCTAAATTAATTACCTTGTAACCGTTGTTAGATAAGATGATATCTACCAGGTTTTTGCCAATGTCGTGAACATCACCTTTCACGGTTGCAATTACAAAAGTCCCCTTGGAATTATTCCCAGATTCTGATTTCTCCATGAACGGTTCTAAATACGCAACTGCCGATTTCATCGTTTCCGCAGATTGCAAAACAAAAGGCAATTGCATTTGTCCTGAACCGAACAACTCACCCACAACTTTCATCCCATCTAACAAAAATGTATTGATGATTTCTAAGGGAGGAAATTGTTCTAAAGCCTTTGTTAATTGTGCTTCTAAGCCAATGCGCTCACCATCAATAATATGACGTTTCAAACGTTCTTGAATGGGGAGATTTTCATCAATTCCCGTATTACGTTTTGTTTTAACCCCTGCAAAAATTGTTGTTAGTTCTCCTAAAGGATCATAAATGCAGACATCACCATCAAATTTCCGTTCATCGTAAATTAACTGACGACAAACTTCTTGATGCTGAGGTTCAATTTTAGCAAGTGGTAAAATTTTATTTGCGCTGACAATTGCTGCATCCATTCCCGCGTTCATTGCTTCATGCAAAAACATCGAATTCAGAACCATCCGCGATGCAGGGTTCAAACCAAAGGAAATATTGGAAACACCCAAAATTACATGACTTCCAGGCAATTCTCGGCGAATACGGCGAATTGATTCAATGGTGGCTTTACCGTTTGCTCGATCTTCTTCAATTCCCGTAGAAATAGGTAAAGCTAGTGTATCAAAGAATATTTCTGTGGGGGCAAGTCCATATTCTACAGCTTGACGGTAAGCACGTTGGGCAATTTGAAACTTTTTCTCTGCCGTCCGCGCCATGCCATCTTCGTCAATTGTACCAATAACTACACCTGCACCATACTTTTTGGCTAACTCCAACACTTTTAAAAATCGCGGTTCGCCGTCTTCATAGTTAGTAGAATTGAGCAAACACTTACCACCAGCTACCTTTAGTCCTGCTTCCATTTTTTCCCATTCGGTGGAATCGAGCATTAAAGGCAAAGTAACATTATTGACAATTCGAGAAACTACCTCGTGCATATCACGCACGCCGTCACGTCCTACATAATCAACGTTAACATCTAGGATGTGTGCGCCTTCTTTAACTTGACTCCTCGCCATTGACACCAAACCATCCCAATCTTCCGCATTTAGTAAGTCACGGCATTTCTTAGAACCACTGGCGTTGAGACGTTCACCGACAATCAAGAAAGAATTATCTTGCTCATAAGGCTGAGTAGAATAAATTGACGCTGCTGCTGGTTCTAAACTCGGTTTTCTAACTTTCGGTTTTAACTCCTTGGCAATTTCTGCCAATTGTTGAATGTGTTCTGGACGTGTCCCACAGCAACCCCCAATCACTTGGACACCTAAATCTTCGATAAAGTGCATTAAAGACATCCGTAATTCAACGGGCGTTAGTCTGTAATGCGCTTGACCACCAACGTTTTCCGGTAAACCCGCGTTAGGAATACAGGAAACTACGAAAGGCGAATGTTCTGATAAATACTTGATGTGTGGTTTCATCAAGTCTGGTCCAGTGGCACAGTTTAAACCGAGAATATCAATGGGGTAAGGTTCTAGAATTGTCAGTACGGCGCTGATTTCTGTACCTACTAGCATTGTCCCCATGCTTTCCATTGTCACGGAAACCATTAAGGGTCTTCTTTCGCCTTTTTTGGCAAAAACTTCCTCAATCCCATTTAACGCCGCTTTAATTTGCAATACGTCTTGGCAAGTTTCCACCAGAAATAAATCGACACCACCATCAAACAAAGCTTCTGCTTGTTCAGCGAAGGAGGCTTTCATGGTGTCAAAATCAATATGTCCCAAGGTGGGGAGTTTGGTTGTCGGACCAATAGAACCTGCAACAAATCGGGGTTTTTCTGGTGTAGAAAATTCCGCAGCGACGCTTTTAGCAAGTTCTGCGGCGGTTTTGGTGAGGTAGTAAGCTTGGTCTGCTAAGTCATATTCTGCTAGAACTATGGACATAGCGCCAAAGGTGTCGGTTTCAATGACATCAGCACCAGCAGTGAGAAAGTCACGGTGAACTTTGGCGACGGCTTCGGGTTTAGTGTGGACTAGGTATTCATTACAACCTTCATACTGTGCGCCTCCAAAGTCTTCCGCTGTGAGGTTTTGGGTTTGTAAGTTGGTTCCCATTGCGCCGTCAAAGACGATAACAGGACGTTTTGGACTATGTAGGTGTTCTAGGAAAGAATGTTTCATATTTTCTGAAATCAAGTTTTGTTAGTTTTGTGATTCTAGACTTAGTTTATTATTTTCCAAAATTTAGACGTATTTTTTAGACAACAAGTATTTTAAATCTGTGGATTGTCTATGATCCTGATGATATAATTTACGTTTAAACACAATATGAAGCTTTTAGTAATAGGTAAATAATGTATAAACTTGTCTTGCCCAGTCTCGACAAGGATTCTGGAAGATGCATATTGAAATTCTGTCGATGTCGTCAATGTCAAAATATTATGCACACACAGCATATCTAGGTCGAATGCAATACAATCGAGGGCGGAGAAACCCCGCCCCTACAGGCTTGGCGATGAAAAACTGTACTTCATAACATCAGGAAGTGCTGTAAGTAGGTAGGCACAATTAAACATAATTATGTGAATAAAATTAATGAGGCGCAAACCCTCTTCCCACTTGCTTTCCACTGTTTGCCTGATCCTAAAGATAAATATTAACGCCCACCTACTCAGTAAAGTTAGACTATAGACAGATGAATAGGTAAAAAAATTTATTTACCTTATACCTTAGTATAATAGTTACTTTTATTTTGCGAAATCAAAGTATTAATATTAACGTTAACAATATTACCAGTATTAGATATATGAGATTTAGAGACTGGGCAACTAGAGTAATGCTAATCTTTTTTATGTTCGCTGCTCTGGTTTTGGCATTGTTTGTGGGTGGTTCCAGACAGACGCAAAGTAATAACATTACTTCAATTCCAGAAACTACAGCTTGGAGTCAATATCCACAGGCACAATTGCAGACAGTAATAACGACGGAGAATAAGGAGCCAAATTTACCTAAATCTCCGGTGAATACGAATACCATTCCTAAACTTAGTAAAGTTAATACAATATACGCAACTACGGCGGCTTTTTCCAAATATAGACCTAATTTTGCTAAGGCTGATGTGCATCCTAGTAATTATGGAGAACGCTCTACCAGAGATGTTAACGGTGTCCCGTTAAATAATCAGGCGGTTATCGTAATTCATGAAACTAGTAATTCTGCTTCTAGTGCTATTAATTTTTTTCAAACACCCCATGATGATGAAAATGTACAAGCGAGTTATCACGCTTTAGTTACTTTAGATGGGACAGTAGTTTATCTTGTTCCACCAGATAAACGGGCTTTTGGTGCGGGTAATTCTGTGTTTGAGGGTGTTAATGGCCTGGAAACTGTGCAGACTAATCAAACTTTACCTCCATCTGTAAATAATTTTGCTTATCATGTGTCTTTAGAAACGCCTTCAGATGCTTGGGGTAAAAATGATATACAGGGTCATAGTGGGTACACAGATGCTCAATATAATTCTTTGGCTTGGTTAATTGCTCAAAGCCAAGTTCCAGATGATAGAATGACCACTCATCGGGCTGTAGACCGTTCTGGACAAAGAGCAGATCCTAAAAGTTTTGATTTTGAGAAGTTTTTTAATGTACTTCATAGCTATCGGCAGCTAAGACCGATTAATACTGCTAATAAATAATATATGCATTTATCATATCTGTTTCGGCTGGTAATGAGTAATTGGGAAGAGCAATTATCACATTCATAATCATTTCAGGCAATGTGAGTGTCAGCAGATTTTCTGGGTTTCACACGTAACAATAAGCTTTTACTCCAATAGTTTGTTGATTAAGGCAGTAAAAATAAGGTAGTATAAATACATAGATGAAATTAATTTAAATAGCAAATATTTTACAGGAAGTTTATAGTGTCTTTTTCTGTTTTTAATTGAATAAACAGTAAATTGGTATTGTAGCTATCTAAAATCATAATCTTAATGTTTAAAAGATTTAAAACGACATTTGCATTGGTTCCTCTATCGTTGGGAGCAGTTGCCATAACAGGTTTAATACAACCAGCTATGGCTGTTAATTTAGGAATCGCGCAAAACTATAATGTCTTTGTCTTTGGAGATATGAATCAAAGTTCAGATTCCGAAGGTCGTGTAGCTGTTGGTGGTAATGCAACATTGACTAATTTTGGAATTGCTGACCGTCTCAGTAATTCTAATGGTACAGATACTCGACTGGTAGTAGGTGGCAATTTAACCTACAATAATGGTCAGATTTTTGGTGGTAATGCTGTTGTTGGCGGTACTGTTAACACCCCTGTATATTTCAACTGCTCTCCTAATTGTGGTGTTAGTTCAGGTCAGCCGATTGATTTTAATGCTGCACGCTCAGAGTTAACCAATCTTTCTGATTACTTGGGTGGATTAGTTTCTACAAATACTACAGAGTATAAATGGGGCGGAATTTACCTTCAGGGAAGCAATAGTGATTTGAATGTTTTTACAATTGATGGTTCCAAATTTTCTAGCAGCAGTTACTTCAATTTGCAAGGAGTGGGTAGTAATTCTACTGTAGTGCTGAATATTTTAGGAAATAGCGTTGATATCAAGTATTTTGGCGGGTTTAATGGTGTTAATAAGCAAAATGTTTTGTTTAACTTTGTGGACGCAACTCAAGTAACAACTACTGGGTTCTCATTCCAAGGCAGTGTACTTGCTACTAAAGCTAACGTTAATTTTTCTAACGGTAATGTGGAAGGTACTTTAGTTGCTTCTTCATTGTCTGGTAGTGGCGAATTTCACAATGTACCATTTACAGGAATTCTTCCTAATTTACCAGAGCCAGAACCTCCTCACTATTGGAATCCTCCTGCTGAAGAACCTGTTGTCAACAAAGTACCAGAACCAGGTAACACTTTAGGGCTATTGATTTTAGGAACTTTATTCACATTTTTGCGCCGTTCTCAAATTTTTTCAAAATGTTTATGGGTAGCTGACTCATTAGAATCGCACAGGTAAAGCATCAAATCCCTTAAAAACTAAGGTATTACGACGGGGAAGGGGGGGTCTTGTCGAATCAAACTGAAGATTTGGGAACCGCTTCAGCAAAGTAGAGAAGCAAATATTTAATTCCATCCGCGCCAAAACTGCACCTAGACAGAAATGGATACCAGGACCAAACGCTAAATGTTCATTAGGCGATCGCTCAATATCAAAATTGTCTGCTTGAGTAAATTTTGCTGGGTCGTGATTAGCTGCTGCTAATCCCAACGCAATCACACTACCTGCGGGAATTTTTTGACCACCAATTTCTATATCTTCTTTGGCAATGCGAAATACAAAGGACACTGAAGTGTCATAGCGGATGATTTCTTCAATCGCTGATGAGATAAGGGCGGGATTATCTTTGAGTTTCTGTAGCTGTTCAGGATGATTGAGCAAAGCTGATACCCCATTGGGTATTAAATGAGTAGTAGTTGAACGGCCGGCATTGAGAATGAGAATGCACAGGGAAGGTAATTCTGCAAAATCCAGGTTTTGCTCTGTGTAAGCCATTGCCAGCAAGCTAATCATCTCTGTTCCTGGTTTTTGACGGCGTTCAGCTACGAGTTGGTTAATGAAAGCCGTGAATTGAGCAGCACTAGTATCAGCTTTTTGCGCCAATTCTTCTATATTGTTACCAGATGGAACGCCCCAGAAAGTACTGATATCCGTTGCCCACTGAATTAGGTTAGGGCGATCACTTTCTGGTACACCAAAAATCTTGGCGATAATTAAGCTAGGTAAGGGTACAGATAGGTCAGAGACAATATCCATATAACCCTGATGTTGCACTTGATCTAATAAGGTATCAGTCGTTTTTTGAATAATGCCCCGCCAGCTTTCTAAAGCACGGGTTGTAAAGCCTTGATTCGCTAGTTTTCGCATCCGCGAGTGATCAGGTGGATCTTTTTCAATCATCGAGTTATCCGTCAGTTGCAAAAAGTTTTGAATCAAACTGACATCTAGATTGCCTAATTGCTGAATAAACAAAGTCCGTCGCTCAGAACTAAGCCGTTCATCTCGCAACGCAGCTTCTACATCTTGATACCGAGTTAAAATCCAGTAGCCCAAGGATGCTTCATAGTGAACTGGATCTTCTTCGCGGATACGTTTGTACAATGGATAGGGATTAGCAATTATTTCTGGTGCAAATAAGTCATAAGTTAGGGACTGATTGCGTTTTGCTAAACTACTTTGGTCATCTTCTCCATTTAATCCTAAACGCTCTGGGGGAATTAATAGGGTAATAGGTGTATGCATAATTAGTAGGAGATTACGAGGTTTGCGGAGTAGGATTTATGGCGTTGCATAAGTGCGGGATGAATTGGTCGTCGAAATCATCCCAGGATATGGCTAACGCCAAGCTGCGCTAACAGCAACGCCGGATTTATTTAGGCATTTTGACGTTTTTTCATGCCCAAAAGTCTTTCAACTAAACTATGAATGGTTTTCTCCTAATTTAGAGTTGGTGATCCTCCCAGAGTAAAAGTTTGATAAATAATTTATCTCTATCGAGCAAAAGATATACGTCCTATACAATTTCTACTTATGGAATGATTTGGGCAGAACTTTTTTATAGTAGTCTTTACGCGATGTGCGACTTATTGTTTCTAGGACTTACGCACTCAGCCAAGTTGAGAACGGTAGAATAGGCGTTTCAACTTCTGGAGAGATTCTTCGCTGCGCTCAGAATGACAGTTTTCCGTTTCAGTGCGTGAGTCCTGCTTTCGTAAAAATCTTCATTTAGTTGTAAATAAAGAACGAAAAATCAAGATTTTACAGCACATCTGAGTTGAAAAAATAGGCGTTTTTGGATTAGTGGGATAAGTTCGTGTATAAACAATGGAAAAGAAAATTTTCTGGATTGACGGGTGGCTGACTAATAACGGGTTAGTTTTCTTGGGGTAATCCGGCTAATCTGCGTTTATTCCAGATTGAGTAGGGAACACCTACAAAAGCTCCCAAAATTAGATAAGCCACCAATGTCGGAATCACCTGCTGTTGTACATGATTCAAAATAGCAATAAACAAAGCTAAACCAAAATTGCGAGCAATACAGAAAATCGCCAAGGTAGATCGGGTATCATCATCGAATCTGCCTAAAGCGTGTCCAATTCCTAGAGAGGCAATCACCATAATTGCGATCGCTACCAGTGGTAATTCACCAACTTTGGAAAACATTGGCAGCCCTAAGATGCACACTAAAACAACCAGCACCAAAAAGAGACTGTTAGCAATAAAAGTCAAGGGTTTAGCAATCTTTTGGGTAAATGTAGGCGCGAACTTTTGCATCAAAATACCGAGACTGACAGGTAATAACTGCACCATAATCACTTGTCGGGCAACGTCCACAATTGCTACCTTTTGAGAAATACTCGCAAATAAGGTGGCGAAAATTGCCAAGGTGATGGGAGTAACAAAAACCGCCAGTATTGCCAGAGTTAGCTGAAGACTGGCTGAGTAGTGGAAGCTGCCTCCAGCCTGTTGCGCTCGCTTTGTGGTCAGAGGCGCACCCGGAGAAGCTGCCAGTAAAGCCAATCCGATCATCACTGCCGATGGTAAGTTAAACAGTTTCAACAGCAGAATAACTACTAGAGGCACTAGCACAACAACCGCTAAAAGCGCACGGAATACTAAGGCAGGTTTTCGCGAGAAGGAGCGCATCTTTGCAAAAGAGAGGTTGCACCCTATGGCTAACATCAGAGAAAAAATAGTGACTTTAACGAGAACCAGTAGTATTAGATGGTGCATGGCTTGCAAATGCTTGCTCCTGGGTGATAAAAAATCACTAAAAAATTCTGAAATCGCACTGAGTCACGACAACAAATTGCCTAAATATATGCTCAAATCCAAATGTTTTTAAATCCTCTACATTTGGGAGGATTAAACCATTTGAACAGTTTGCTGGTTAAGATATCTGGGAATAGGGGTGATAGTGGCCAAGCGATCGCAACATGATTAAATACTATGGAGGGAGGGGTCTCCCCTCACAAGGGTAGGTATTTTACATTGTCGTGAGGGCAAGACTTGGGCGACAAGGCAAGACTTGGTGACCGGAAGAAGCAGGGGGAAAGGGAGCAGAGAGCGGGGGGAACAAGCCCTTTCCCTCTGGGTGGAGCGGAGCGGAACATGGGTACAAGCCCCGTCCTTCTAGGACACTTATACGGGGCAGAGTCCAAGCTCCGTCCCGGTCTTCCCCCTTGCCCCCTGCCCCCTGCCCCTTTTCCTCTTCGTGACAAGGGAGGAAAACCGTAGAGGATTATGTTTTTTTGGTAACGATAACACTCCGTTAACAGACTATTGTACGTATAAATTCTTCCTGGTCTTGCCTTCACAGATAATATTAAAAACCTACCCCTGTGAGGGGGAAACCCCGCCCCTACGGGCTTTATCAAACAGAATTCAGGAGTCAGAATGGGCAGGAAAGCCTATTTACTAAAGCTGTAAATTTTCTGTGTCTCCAAGCGATCGCTCAACGATGAAGGCGGTGTATCATGGGTGAAATGCTGTCGGTCTAGTTGTACTTGCAAATTACTCAAGGGATCACTACCGGCAGAAATGAGAAATTCTAGCTTGTGGATGTAGGGTAAATTTACTAGTTCATCAAGAATTTGGCAGATTGCTTGCAGGTAAGGATGACCATTTTGCTGATACCAATCTGATTCAGCCACGTTGGCTTGGTCAAAACCCAAGTGTACAGTTAAAGATGGTTTATCAAATAGTGCGATCGCCAATGGACGAGCTTCTTCCTGTAACAATAAATCATGAGTTCTCACTAAATGGCGCAGTTTTTCTAGCCTTTCATAGCGTTTGATCACTAATTGCGGGTCATCTTCCCAATGCAAAGCTACTGTCACTAGATAACTTTGTAACAGCATATGCCCTAATTTTTTCGCTTTAGTCGCTAGGTAATAGGAATTATAATCATTAGCCTCAATTAACAAGGGTAAACGATCCACCACTTCCAAACCATAACCCTTGACACCAGCAATTTTACGGGGATTATTGGTGATCAGGCGAATTTTTTTAATGCCTAAATCCATCAGCATTTGCGCTCCCATACCGTAGTCCCGCAAGTCAGCAGGAAAGCCCAAACGCTCATTTGCTTCTACTGTATCCAGTCCCATATCTTGTAAAGAGTAGGCTTTGAGTTTATTAACTAAACCAATACCCCGCCCTTCTTGTCGCAAATAGACAACAACACCTTGACCGGCAGACTCAATCATTTTCAATGCTGCTTGCAATTGCATTCGACAATCGCAACGCAGAGAACCCAAAGCATCACCTGTTAGACATTCTGAGTGCATTCGCACCATGACTGCATCATCTTGGAAAGTTGCGGGATCTCCTTTGACAATAGCGACGTGTTCTGTATTATCTAGGGTGTGACGATAGCCGTAAATATCAAATTGACCAAATTGACTCGGTAGCTTGGTAACAATTTCTCGATATACCAAGCGATCGTTTTGGAGACGATAACTGATTAAATCGGCAATGCTAATAATTTTTAGCTTATGATTTTGGGCATATTGTACTAACTGCGTTAACCGCGCCATTGAACCATCAGGGTTTTGAATTTCACAAATTACCCCGGCGGGATACAACCCAGCTAATCGAGCTAAATCCACTGCTGCTTCAGTATGTCCTGCTCGTTTAAGCACACCTCCTGCCCTAGCTCGCAGTGGGAAAATATGACCAGGACGGCGTAACTCTTCAGGTTTTGTGGCTGGGTTAAGAGCGACTTGGATAGTACGGGCGCGGTCTTCCGCTGAGATGCCGGTGGAGACACCTAAATGAGGGCCAGCGTCAATGCTAACAGTGAAGGCAGTTTGGTTAGTATCTGTCAGAGTACTCACCATTAATGGTAAGTCTAGTTCATCCAAGCGATCGCCTGTCATGGCTAGACAAATTAGCCCTCTAGCTTCCACCGCCATGAAATTGATCATGTCAGGTGTGGCAAATTGGGCGGCACAAATTAAATCGCCTTCATTTTCTCTATTTTCGTCATCTACTACCACAATGACACGACCTGCTTTGAGGTCGGCCAAAGCGGCATCTATCGAATCAAATTCAAAAGCTTGGCTAGTCTTAGGCTGTGACACAGAAAATTTCCAGCTACCAACGTAAATTTTTTTTACAATTTCTTATTCTAGATTGTAGCCTGTTTATCGGAACTGGAGTGATCATGTGTCAGCACTCAGCACTCAGATAGATCCCCGACTTCTTGAAGAAGTCGGGGATCTGGTTGTTAAGGGGTGATCGCTATTCATAGAATGCGGAACTTCGCCCAAATTTCCGAGGAGATTTCATAACCAGGCGCGAATTCATCAGTGTGGGAAGGCTTGAGAACTTTTCCTAAATTCCAATCCATATCACCTTCACGGGGTAGGTAAACAATAGCAGGACGGCGACCTTGTTTTAATTCGGGTTTATAGCCTTCCCTGATAAACCAGTAACGAGAGGGTTCATCAAAGGGGTAATTTAGGATGGGTCCGTTAACTTCGTAGGTCATAACATCCTACTTTGTATTTCCTGTACTTTAATTTAATTTTTATTGCTAATCTCTTGATTAAGAAGATTTAGTATTCATAACCAGTAAACCAATACCTCCTGCAAAAAAGAATGCAGAAAGAATTAATTGATTTGTTCCTCTGCTTTGCATTTCTTTTTCATAACGTAATCCACTTGATTGAAATCTCTGCTGAATAGGATCAGTTGTAGCATAAGAAACTTTACCATTATTAAGCCAAAGTGCATTTTCACCATAGGGTGACTTAGTGTTTATGTCTTTAATGCCAAGAACAATTAAGATAAGACTAATTGCTAAACAACCAAAACCAATTTTTTTCTTCATACTACTTTATAGTATTGAAATTACTAACTACTAACAACTTATTGTCCCGCCAATCTTTAACTTGTTCCCTGATTTGGTTCACTAGCACCATTTCATAACCAGGGGCGAATTGATATGGAGGTGAAGGTTTTCATCATAATTTTTTAACCGCCATGTATTAATCTCAATCTGGAAAAGCATCTTCTCCACCCTCCGATAGTAACCAATCGAGATGTTCTTGTTCTTCTCTGGCTTCATGTCTCATGTCCTCATCCCTTTCTTTTTTACTCTGTTCCCTTTCTAACCGTTCCAACTCAGATGGATCAGATATAGTATCTTGATAAGATTGCTCGCTGCGTTGAAAGGCTTCTTCCAAACTTTCACCAAATCCAGGTATACTCACAGTCACATTTAAAGGCTCTCCTGATGGATCAGTAGATAAGAATTTTTCAACTCTCCACGTTGTTTCAGGAACTGAACTATTTTGTAAATTCACACAAAGAATAAACTTTCTCTTCTCAGAACTACAAGATAAAGTGAAATTTGATGATTCAAAAAAAGAAAAGCCGCGTTCTTGAAAAGAAAAACTTAAACTACTTAAATTAATTTCTCTGTCATATCTGCTACACACCTCTAATATTTTCTCTTTTGTCAAAGGGATATTTGCTCTGACTAATTCTGCAATATTTTGAGAATTTTCCCTGAAACTTCTCATTCTTGCTTGCTGAAAATTAAAATCAGCTTCTAACAAGGTTTCCCCAAATCCTGACGGTATGGCATCAAAATCTAATATAGATATAGAGTCCAGCTTTTTAGGCAACAGCAATACTAACCACTTTTTTTTATTTATCCCATATTCATAATAAGTATAGATTTTCTCCATATAACTTGCATTGCTTATAAGTTGACGTTTTAGTTGTAGATTATAGAATAAAGAATCTCTATTACTGATAATTTGATTTAATAAATGTTCTTTCGCTCTAAAAGACAAATTAAAGTAATATGGAGATGAGCAAACATAGAGACGCTTTATATTTCTGATACTTAGTTCATCATTATAATCACCATCATAATAATTATCTGGATCTCCTGTTTTAATATATTTTAGTATAAAATTATTGGTTGTTTTTTGTCTATGGAGATTAATTTCAGTGTAGAAATTAATTTCAATCGTTCTTTTCGTACCTGGTAAAATGTTCGGGTCATAAATAGTACAGTAATCGAGAAACTGGTCTATATTTTCAATTTGTATTTCTTCAGAAAATTCTTCATTAATATTGATATTCATTTAATTAATCTCCTTACAAACTCTTAACAACCAACAATTCATTACCCCGATCATCAATCACCTTAACCACAACCTGTTTATGTCCCCCTGCTTTAAAAGGTGCGCTGGTAGTTCCTGCTAGGTGTTCCCAAATGAACTATCAACTGCTTTTTATGAATTGCTGGATGTAGCAAATGTCATATTAAATGATATAATCATATTTAAAAGCAGTTGTAAATATTTTTTCTTGATTATTTTTTGTTTAGTTTGTTTACTAAATAGAAAAGTACCGCAATAAAACTTCAGTAAATACCCCAGTATTCACAACAAAGTTAGGTAATCACAACAATTGAGTTAAACTAAGAAGCGATAAAATCCACCCAAAAAGTTGAGTAATGGGTATTGTCTAGATATTATATTAGATTACAGTTTTCAAACCGTACATAAGAATCAGGTTTTTAGCCCCATCTTTCCTAACTCCTAATAATACAGCAGATTACAAATCCATGAGGTAGAAACTGAATAACCAAAACATGGCTTACGCCACGCTGCGCTATCAAGCAGCAAGAGTGTTTTACCTCCTGCCTCCTGCCTTCTGCTATATATAAGCTAAAAGACGATATTTGCTATACAATGCAGCGAAAGTTCAATAATAATTCAGTTGTCAGCGATGAGCTACAAGCTTGATTGTTGATAGCTAATATTAGATCAACCAAAAGCGGATAAGGATTTCAGATCATGGGTAATTTAAGACGCGTACCAGTTGGGATTGTTGGCGCGTCAGGTTATGGCGGAGTCCAACTAGTCAGACTCCTGATGGATCATCCAGAAGTTGAACTGGTTTATTTAGGTGGTGAAAGCAGCGCCGGGAAATCATTTGCTGACCTTTACCCCCATTTCGTTAATATAGTTGACTTAAAAATTGAAGCAGTAGAAGCTGAAATAATTGCTAGTCGTTGTGAAGTCGTATTTCTGTCATTACCCAACGGACTAGCTTGCGAAATCGCACCTCAACTGATAGAAAAAGGATGCAAAGTACTGGATCTGAGTGCAGATTATAGATTTAGTGACTTGACAACTTATACAAATTGGTATGGAACACAAAGAAGCGATCGCACTGTTGCAGCTACAGCAGTTTATGGTTTACCGGAATTGTACCGCGATCGCATCGCCGAAGCTCAACTTATAGGTTGTCCCGGTTGCTATCCCACAGCCAGCTTACTGGCACTTTCACCACTGCTCAAACAAGGCTTAATAGTCCCCGAAACAGCCATTATTGACGCTAAATCAGGTACATCTGGCGGTGGACGACAAGCTAAAGTTAACCTCTTATTAGCCGAAGCAGATAACTCCCTCGGTGCTTATAACGTCGGCAGACATCGCCACACACCAGAAATTGAGCAAATTTGCAGCGATTTAGCCGGACACGAAGTAACAGTCCAATTTACACCTCATTTAATCCCTATGGTGCGGGGAATTTTGGCAACTGTATACGCTTCACTGCGCGATCCTGGATTAGTCCGTGATGACTTAATTACAATTTACACAGCCTTTTACCGTAATTCCCCTTGGGTGAAAATTTGTAATAGCGGCATTTATCCCCAAACAAAATGGGCGTGCGGTAGTAACGTTTGCTATATAGGCATAGAAGTTGACCCCCGCACAGGTCGCGTTATCGTCATGTCAGCCATCGACAACCTGATTAAAGGTCAAGCAGGACAAGCAATTCAATGTATGAACCTGATGCTAGGCTGGGATGAAACCTTGGGGTTGCCAAAAGTCGGATTTTATCCCTAGTACTGAGTCACGAGTCCTGAGTCTTGAGTAACTTATTCACTCAGAACTCGGTACTCGGTACTCACAACTTACTTAGGTCCTAAACCAACCGTACCAGCATAGATAGCGCGATCGCCCAATTCATGCTCAATCCGGAGTAAGCGGTTGTATTTTGCTACCCGTTCACTACGACAGAGAGAACCGGTTTTAATTTGACCAGCGCGAGTAGCCACAGCCAAATCAGCGATCGTGGTATCTTCAGTTTCACCAGAACGATGACTAATAACTGAACGGAAACCGTTGCGATTTCCCAAATCAATGGTTTCCAAAGTTTCAGTCAGTGAACCAATTTGATTCAACTTAATCAAAATCGAGTTAGCAGCTTTTTGCTCAATGCCCTTTTGTAAGCGAGTAGCATTAGTGACAAATAAATCATCACCTACCAACTGCACTTTTGAGCCTAACTTCTGAGTTAGTAATTGCCAATTTTGCCAATCTTCCTCATGCAAGCCATCTTCAATGGACACAATTGGATATTCATCAACTAATTGTCCTAAATAATCAACAAACTCACTTGGTGCATGGGGTTTGCCATCATAGACATACTGGCCATTTTTGTAAAACTCACTTGCAGCCACATCCAAAGCCAAAGCCACCTCTTCCCCAGGCTTATAACCAGCTTTTTTAATCGCCGCTACCAGCAATTCTAAAGCAACTTGATTAGATTCCAAATTAGGCGCAAAACCGCCTTCATCACCTACACCAGTCAGCAAACCTTTTTCATCCAATACTTTGCTGAGAGTTGCAAACACTTCCGCACCCCAGCGCAAAGCTTCTTTGAATGAAGGAGCGCCAATAGGTACAATCATAAACTCTTGAAAATCAACGTTATTGGAAGCGTGCGCTCCACCGTTGATCACATTCATCAAAGGGACAGGTAGCAAATTTGATAAAGGACTGCCCAAATAGCGATATAGGGGAACATTCAAAGACTCAGCACTAGCTTTTGCAGCAGCCAGAGAAACCGCCAAAATTGCATTTGCACCCAAATTCGCTTTATTAGGTGAACCATCCAAAGCAATCATTGTTCTGTCTAAGGCTTCTTGGTTGAGAGCATCCAAACCTAACAATTTTGGTGCTAGTACCTCATTGACGTTCTGTACCGCCTTAAGTACCCCTTTACCTCCATAACGGCTTTTATCATCATCCCGCAGTTCGTGGGCTTCAAATGTGCCAGTAGACGCACCACTGGGAACCTGTGCTAGTCCGACAACACCATTAGCCAAATGTACTTCTGCTTCCACCGTTGGTCTACCCCGTGAGTCGAGGATTTCGCGGGATACAATTGCTTCAATAGCGGTATCTAGAAATGCAGTCATTCGTGTTTTGTCCTTCGTTTCTATGGTGTTTAAGGGATAAGACTTTACAGTTTAGTCCTAACCCAATCGTTAGCATAGGCGTTTCCGAGGCAAAATCGCCTGACATTAAAGAAGATTTCCAATAGCGAAGGCTTGGAGTTGGTTTACTGGGTAAGAAACAAAACACAGATTACTACTACATCTGCAATCACAGCTAATTACGTTATAATTTGCTTAAAATTTCAGAGATTATTTATGGATACAGTAGAAATTCGTCAACAAACATTAGTCTGAATCAGAATTTACAGGATTAAAGGATGTACAGGATAATTTATTGATAATTTACTTATCTTGAATACATCAATGGCTATTTTTAAGATTTGTATATAAAATTCTGAAAATCCTCAAATCCTGAAAATCCTGATTCAGACTAATGTTTGTTATGATTGCACATCGAAGTAGAGTTTATGATTAGGAAATTTCAGTGCATAAGAAATGCGATCGATCTTGTGAAGTTAACGTGACTAGAGAGCGATCGCAATATGCAAATATTCAATTAGTTATGATTACCTAGAAATACAGTAAATTCAATTTCTAGCTAATTGCAACTGATTTTTTACGATTCCTAATGACCAAGCTTCCAACAGTACCAAAAATCAATAAACCTAAAGTAGTTGATGATTCTGGTACAGATTTCTTTCCATAAATGAGAGCCATTATGTCATTACCACATTCAGGAGACAACAAAGTAGTAAAATTGGCATTAGGAAGTAAAGAAGAATCAAGACTTATTCCTATGGTATTATAACCTTGAACTCCAAAATGACTAGAATCAAAACCGAGATTTTGTAAAGCATTAGCATCCAAAAGATTAATATTACCTTTCCAATTTCCAGAATCAATAACATTGAGAATATGTTTACTGGAGTCAATCTCAGAAGTATTTAATGCCAAATCTCCCATTGAGGGTGTTCCCCCGTTGTTTTGTACATAATTATGATATGCTCCAACATTTGCTAAAGCTAATCCATTAGCTGTAGTCACAGATTTAGCAACAACATTATCATATAGACCTAAACCATGAACTCCCGCAGCATTGTTATTAACAAAGCGTATTCCCATTAAATTACCTTTTTCACTAGCCACATTAAAACTATCGGTGGTAAAGTTTAAAAGAATATCTCCCCAAGCTACAACACCATCAGCAGCAAATGAAGAGCTAGTTCCTTCTAAGGGAAGTTTACTAACAATTGCAAAAATAGATTGACCACTTTTTTCTCCATAAGCTATACCAGCAATTTCATATTTTGTTCCACCAACAGTAGTGCCGCTAATACTATCAGTTAGAGAATCAAAAGCATAATACCAATTATTATGTACAGTACCAGCCAGAACTGCTTTTACATGGAAAAGAGATAGAGTAAGTCCAGCTATAATTATACCTGATGCTTTAAGAATCGTCTTCATGGTAATTACCTCAATATTTGACTTGATGAAAAATTGAATGCTGAGAGAGAGGCAGGTCTAGTAAAATAACCTAAAGAAGAAATAATTTTGAATTTCCTAACCTTGCTAGGGTAGGTTTTTTTGCGCTTCAATATCTCGATTGATAACTCAGCACCAGGTGATTAGAAAACACATTTACCAAGATCACATCTACCAAGTAAGAACTACGTAAGTTGGTTTAAAATCTTTGAGTTTCTTTTAGTACACTTAGGCAGACTGAGTTTGTATAGCCCCAGAATTTTAATCTGAATATGCTTGTTTTAACCCACAAGCTGAATATACTCGAATCTTAAAACCTTGTCTGTCTGCCAATGTCGGGTATTTTTAGGGACTTATATTAAAAATTTTGTCGGAAAATGTCGTTTTTCGCCGCTTACTAGTCAAAAACTGATACATTTAGCTTATGAGCGTCAAAAAAATTTTTGAATTTACATTACCTATGGATATTGACCGTGCGGTAAATTTTACCTGCGAATTAATTGTTACCCAGACTGGTAAACCCTTGAATTACTCAGAAATGAATGTACTCAAAGGAATGTTAGATAATAAAACCTATACACAAATAGCTGAATTACATAAATATAGTGAAGGTGCTATCAGAGATATTGGTTCTGATTTATTAAAAAAACTGTCTGCTGCATTAGGAATAAGAATTACTAAAAAGAATCTCAGGACTGTCATAGAACAAAATTTACCTGCTGAAACACAGAAAATAACTCCTTCTGAAGAGGTAGTACCTTTTAATACTCCTGATTATCAAATTGTAGGACGTGAGCGACTTATTTCTACACTCATTGCTAAACTTCAAAAAGATTGCCGAATATTGTTACTTACTGGGATAACAGGCATTGGTAAAACTTTTTTCGCTGACCAATTGGCAGTAAAATTGCAAAGGGATTTTCCTCAATCTCTTCTATTCAATTTTGACCATTACCAAAATAGATTTGACCATTCTCAAAATATAGATTTTGCCAGTATAGCGGCTCAAATGCTAACAGGTTGGGGCGAAACACTAACAACAGAGGAGCGTAAAGATACACAGCTATTATTCAATTGGGTAGTTACCCGCTTAGAAAATAATCCCTATCTGCTGGTGATTGACTCTTTGGAATTCATACTAAATCCTGACAGCGATTTTAAGGATGAGTATTGGAATAAGTTCTTTAGTTGTTTGCTGTCTGCCAACTTGTGTCAGACTAGAATTATCATTACTTCTCAGGATTTACCGAGGCAATTATATACTATTGGTTCGCGTTACCCGACTCATTGGCACTGTCAACTTCTTAAAGGATTGACTGATACAGAACAATTAGAATTTTTCAAACAAGCAAGGTTGGAGATTAGCACAGATTTAGAGATTTTAACCTATCTTAAAAAAATTGGTGCTGCTTATGAGGGACATCCGTTAGCCTTGCAAGTAATTACTGGGGAAATAATTAGTGAACCTTTTTACGGAGATGTTATAGCCTACTGGAAGAAATATGGACATGAAGTGGAAAAAGTTGAAAAAAGTCAACAGGAACAACAGGAATCAAAAACCAATTTAGATGATGATGTATTTAAACTAGATAGATATAGCAGACATTTGGAAAAGGCTGTAAGAGAACGTATTGAAATAACTTTTAAACGACTCGCTAATGATGTGCCAAAAGCTTATTTAATGCTTTTATTAGCATCTGTCTATTCTGAGCCAGTATTAGAAATATTTTACCTTCATACTTTGGAAAATTTAGAATTAGATGAAGAAGAACGATCTATAGTGTTGAATACACTACTTGATCGTTATCTGATTGAAGAAATGATTGATGATAATCATGATTTACTGCTGAGACAGCATAATCTAATTCGCAGCACAGCATATCATCAACTTAAGAAGTCAAAAAATAGAAAGTAAATATGAGTCATGAATTTAGTGAAGCAGAGGTAAAAACTCAACAACCTTTAGAAACAGTTAGTTTCTCCAAACCTGGAGAATTAGTGTTATCTCAACTAGGTATCAAGACAGTGGCATCTCTCTCAACTAATATTTCTCTTTGGGAATTTGCTCATTACGAAGCGATAAAAAATTGGTCAATGTATAAACCTAAGCCTAATGCTTCTAACCTAGAACAAGTAAAACATTATCTGAAAATATTTCACCATCTCTGTGAATTAGAAGCATGGGAAAAAGCGTGCAGACTTATTCGCTTAACTATTCCCCATACTAAAGAACTACATGAACAATTAGGTATTTGGGGCTACTATAGTGAACAAATTGAACTATACAGCATTATTTTAAATAAACTCAATTTGGATTTAGATTGTTTTTGGTTGAATGGTCTAGGTAATGCCTATGCTCATAAAGGAAAACCCAATCTTGCTATTGATTACTATGAAGAACAATTAAATATTGCCCGTGAAATTAACAACCATAAAGCAGAAGCTTTAGCACACAGTGGCTTGGGTTGGGTTTATGTTAATTGCATAGAAGAATTTGATAAGGCACTTTTTCATTATCAGCAGCAATTAAAAATTTCACTAGAAATTGGTGATCAACAAATGGAAGGACGA
The DNA here is from genome assembly GCF_051781005.1 of Anabaena sp. WFMT. NCBI lineage: Bacteria > Bacillati > Cyanobacteriota > Cyanophyceae > Nostocales > Nostocaceae > Anabaena > Anabaena sp. WFMT. The sequence continues at coordinate 99,752 of NZ_JBPWOA010000016.1, forward strand.
TCGCTATACGGGTTAGGTTCTATTTATAATATGATTTCCATAGTAAATTATCAAGTATCAATGCAATATCATAAAAATTCATTGGCAATTGCACAAGAAATTAATGATACAAGCATACAATATAATGCACTGGGTGGTATAGCAGCTAATTACATTAATATGGGAGAACCTAGTCAAGCTATTAAATATATTCAATTACAGCTAAATACAGTTGATAAAAATCTTGAAAATTACCAACTATGTAATACCTTAAACAATTTAGCATCTACCTACATATTATTGGAAGATTATGATAATGCAATGAATTCTTTACAAAAAGCCTTAAAGATAATCAATGCAATTAGTAATAGGCAACTGGAAGCTAAGATACTACATACACTTGGATGTCTTTATATTTATGTAGAAAAACAGTATAAAGCAGCAATCAATTGTTTTAATTCAGCCTTAATTATTAACAATCAAACTGGGAGCAAATTAGATGCCGCTCTGAATAGAGCTAATTTAGCCTATTGCTATGGTTGTCTAAAAGACCACCAAAAAGCGATTGATGAATCTAAGCAAGTTATGTTGATTGCTGATGAAATTAGTAGTGAAAATCTACGAGGATTAGCATTAGCAATGTTGGCTAATACCTACTGGCATCAAGGAAAATGTATTTGGGGTTTGCTATTAATTGTCAGAAGTATGCTAATAGTTCCTCCTTGGAAAAATGCAAATAGTAAGATTACCTTAAAGATCACAATTAGGACAATCAGCCAAAATTTACGTCAATTACTGATATGCTGTCCCAAAAGCTGAAAATGACTAATTATCATTTATTTATCTCATATCTAATTTGTACAGTTCTAATTTGTACAGTGGGTAAGCCCTGTTATGGATCATTTTTGACTGAGAATACTCTAAGTAGCAAAAATACGATCGCAGTATGAATCACGCGAACCAATAAGGGACAGGGTTTTTATTAAATTTAGTCAAAATTTTAGTATCGGCTGGCTTGCAAAATAAGGGTTTTTGAGGGGGGATATTCCCTAAAATTAGGCAAGAACTAGGCAAAGCCAAATGGTAAAAAGCTTGGAAGTTAGTGGGTGAGGAGGGAATCGAACCCGCAACCAATTGATTAAGAGTCAACTGCTCTACCGTTGAGCTACTCACCCACACTAGGATTTATGATATCAGACTTTTGACGCTGGCGCTAGTGTTGCAGTTAAAAAACTGGTTAAAGCGGGAATCTAATTGTGAAAGTGATTTGCATATTGCTGCTTTCGACATGAATTGAGCCGTTTAAACGTTTGATCATTGCTTTCACTAAAGCCAGTTCTAATCCCGTGTTGGTCGATTTCCAGGGAGAATTGTTGGGAAAGCGGTAAAATGGCTGAAAAACCTGTGTTAGTTCATGACTGGGAATCTCTACACCAGAATGAGTGACTTTTAACTCAACTGTGTCTGCATTCAAGTCAGCGGAGACTTTGATTGATTCACCTGTGGGGGTGCATTTACAAGCATAATTGAGCAATTCTGTGATAATGCGCTCAAAATCGGTGATATCGGTTTCTAAAAGCGGAAGTTTGTCCTCAATACTCAGGTTTAAGTTTTGTTTCTGACAATCGGTAACATCCCGAAAAGACTCGACAATGGGAGTTAGCCAGGTTTGTAAGTCAATGGCGATTAATGTCGGGGGTTCGGGTTCAATTTTGAGATAGGTGAGGGTGAGCAAATCGTTAATTAATTTGCTTTCGCGTCCACATTCGTTATGTAAAATCTGCAACAGTTGCGGTACTAATTCTAGATCGATAATACCGTTTGGGGTAAGCAGACTTTCCAGAGTTTGAGCAGCGAGGCTAATACTGGTAACAGGTGTGCGGAGTTCTTGAGAAAGGGTTTTGAGAAATTCGTTTTTGTGACGTTCGCGGTTTTCTAGTTCTTTTACCTGTGCTTTGTTTTTTTCTTGCAGTTGAGATTGACGAATTGCGATCGCACATTCATTAGCAACTTCCTGTACTAATGATATCTCTAATTCCTCAAATATCGCCTCTGTTGGCTTAATTAACCAAATATTGCCCAAAATTCCCTGAGCATCAAAAATGGGACAAGCTAATTGGGAAACAACCTGTACTTGTAGATAGTTTCCAGGCAAAATTTCCACAGTTTGCAATGGTTGTTTTTGCAATAATGGCTGATATACTTCAGGAAAGTCTGCAATATCCCTCATTAATCCCTGACAATGAGGTGAACTAGAACTATACTCACAAACAACTGTGGCTGAAGTTTGGCAAGGGTTATACAGTTCGATTTGACATCGTTCCAGTTGCAATAATTGCGCTAATTCCTGGGTTGCAGTTTGCAGCACTTGATTAACATCTACACTATCGCGGATTTGTTCAGTAATCCGTCGTAACAGTGCTTGAAAACTCTGTACCTGATGAAACTTAAATGCGTGCTGTTGCTTTTGTAATTCTAGTTGCTCTTGCAGATTTTTTACCTGTTGTTGCAGTTCTGCTTGTTGAGCAGCAATACCAAGTTGAACGGCTATTTGTTTGAATAAATCAATTTCTCCCTGTTGCCATTGTCGCTTTTCTCGGCAATGTTGAGCAATCAAAAGTCCCCACAACTTTTGTTGGAATAAAATTGGTACAACTAAATTAGATTGTACCTGCATGGCAGCCAAGAAATCCCGTTGACAAGGATGCAGACCGGTGGCATAAATATCTTCAACTACGTGAATACAACCGCGTCTGTAACGTTCTCGATGTTTGGCATCAAAACAGGGATCTTTGATTTTTTTGCCTAGTAGGGGATCACCAGCCGTAATTGTTGATTCGGCAGTAATTGTACCACCATTATCCGGCTCAAAGCGATAAATTAAAATGCGATCGCTCTCTAATAAATGGCGCAGTTCTTTAACTGTCTGCTGGAGAATCGTTTCTAAATCTTGAAATTGGCGAATTCTCAGGGTAATAGCTTCTAGCAAACGTTCTCGTTCTGCTTGTTTGATTCCCGTTTGTTCTGCTAGTTTGGAGGGGGTAATATTGCTACTAGTGCCAATCAGTCTATAAATCCTAGAGTCTGCATCTCGCAACGGTGTTAAAGTTGTACTCCACCAAGTATCTATACCCTGAAATTGCAAACATTGCTCATAGGAAATTGTTTTGCCAAAGCGCACACAATCACTATAACGCTGACGGACTCTAGCCGCATCAATGGCAGAGAGAATATCCTCTGGTTTTTTACCCCGCAGTTCCTCTGAGCGAATCCCCAACCACCTTTCATGGGTAGGATTAAGTGCTAGATAGCGAAAATCCCCGTCTTCTAGAACATCGACGATAAATATAGATGTCTGCACAGAATCGTACATACTGAGTAGAAATTGCTCGCTACTACTTTTTTCATCTATTTCTGTACCGAAAAAAACCTGCTGAGGTACTGAGTTTGTCAAATTGGAAATTGATTCAACTGGATTTATTTTCATGCGAGAGTCCATATTAGGTGTTGCTGACTCTTCTAGGCGCTCTTTTGGTATTAATTTTGGTGACAAATAATCCCTAGCGCCTAAAGCTAAAGTATTTTTCAGATTTTATTCATGGATTTTTATATCTTTCTCTAGTTATGAATCGAAAATATCAGCCAGTTAATAGGAGTAGACTTCACCAATATTCCTAATAACAGCCTAAAACACGTCTATAATGCTGTTAATGGGGTGATACTGAAGTTATTGTTAATAATGTTCTAAGATTCTTGCATATACTGAATTATAAACTAGTATGATCCTTCATATTTGTTACAATTCTTCATACTTTCATAAATTCATCCCCACCCTATGAATACATTGAGAGTTAGGACTTGGATGTGATTTTAAACAATTTGTAGGCGCTGATTCCTGTCAGAATTCCCACTACCAGCCAGGTAAGAACTAAACCGACAACTTCCCCTAAAAACAAGCGTGTGAAGCGGCGCAAAAATAGTCCTAAAATTGAACCAATAGGTACAGCCACTGCCCAACTTGCCGAACTTACGAATATCCAACACCATGTCCAGGGAACTGATTGGGGGATTGCTAACCACCATTGTGTCAGTCCAATGACGAAACCGCCAGTACCTCCTGAAATAATTCCTAAGAAGATTCTCATAGGTAACAATTCTGTTGACGGTACACACCAACCCACAGCACCTATGCCAATAGCGACAATTAGCACCCAACCTAAGAGGGTGGATAAGATCCAGCCTAAAGGAAAAATCTTCTGTTTGAGTATATAGCTTTGCGGGAGTGCGATCGCTAATCCACCTATCGTAGCCTCCACCACACCAATATATTCTTTTTCCCCAATCTCAATCAAAAATAAACTTAACAAAAAACCAATCAAAGTCGCAAAAGTCCACAGGAATGTAAATGAAAAAAAACTATATTTAGTATGTTTAAATGCTAATTGCATCACGTCTTTTTTATATTTAAAGGTTTAAAAGCTTTAGTAGGAAACATCTCAGAAAAAACTTTACGCCGTTTTTGAGGTGATTCGGGTGTCATGTAACTCCATAAACTTTCCCAATAGAAAAAAGAAAAGCCCAAGAAATTATGATCACGGACAATTTGCACCTTTTCCTTAATGCTATCAATATCCACAGGACTCGTTAAAGTTCCCGTTGATATACCAATACTCACAGGAATTTTAGTTAGCGCTAATTTTATAGCAGGTTTTTCTATTTCCGCAATAAAGGATTTTTTATCATCTCTATATACCTGTAAAATTAACTCATCTACTAAATTTTTTTTGACCCAATTTTCCCAATCTTGCAAATAATATTTATACGCAAAATACTGGGAATTAGGGGAAAGAGATATTTTGGCATAAGGCTTAATTGCCTTTACTTCCTGATTAATTTTGGTCATAAAATTAGTAATTTTGTCTGCCCTCCAGCGCATCCATTTGGCATCAAAAGGATCACTCGGTGGACTTTTACCTAAATGTTCTGTTTGATAAAGTTCAATAGTAAAATCATCATAACCGAATTGTACTGGCATTCCAAAATGATCATCAAGTTGAATACCATCTACATTGTAATTTTTCACAACTTCCAAAATTAAACTTTTGAGAAATTCCTGTACTTGGGGGTGCAGAGGATTTAGCCAAACTTGGCGATTAAACACACCATTATCAATTTCTTCCGGTAGATTTTCATCAACAGAGGTTAACCCTTTTTGTCCAATTGTCAACCATTCTGGATATAACTTTGCTAATGCAGAATCAGGTGGAGTCATTAAACCATATTCAAACCAAGGAATAACACTTAAATTTTTATTTTTTGCCAGTTTTACCAGCTTTGCTAAAACATCTTCATTTCCATGTAATAAATTCATCAAAGGTTGAACTTTTTCTCCTGTAATATTTTTAGCAATATCACTTTTGTAGAAAGTATAACCTCTATTCCAGACTACCGGATAAATTGTATTAAAATTGAGTGCGGCTAATTGATTTATTGCTCGTTCAATACCCCAAGGAACAAAAAGCACACCACTAGCAACATTAGTCAGCCAAACACCGCGAATTTCTGTAGTTACCAAACTACTTTTTGGAGAAGAAATCAAAGTTGAAGAAATTGGCAATCCTGTTAAACTGAATACAAATCCTAAACACAAAAATAACAAAAAACAACGGCGCAACACCCTATTCATTTGGCAACTAGACTTAATTTGATCATATAAATATAACTACAAAATCAAATTAGATTTATCAGGATTATGTAATGATATCAATATTTTTTAATGAAAAATAAAAAATGTAGGTTGGGTTAAGCGACAGCGCAACCCAACAAAAGCTTCGATACAACCTATGTAAATATTGATTTTGGTTACTAGAATAAGGGACTTCCAGAAAATAAATGATCTCATCTTGTGGGGTAGGCATCCTGCCTGCCCTTGATAATTAGCGGGCAAGATGCCCGCACCACAAGAAATATTTATATATTTTTTTATTTGGAAGTCCCTAAACTGTATTAGCTTATACTTTGCTAATTAAAATCTCTCCACTCCTGGAAACTGCTGAATTGAAGCCTTTGCTGCTTCTCCACAAGTGCGAGGTGTGGGGAAAATCTTCCCAGGATTTGCTAAACCTTGAGGATTAAAAACCTGTCTTACCCATTGCATAGTTTCTAAATCAGCATCACTAAACATCTCTGGCATATAACATTTTTTATCAGCACCAATACCATGTTCACCAGAAATGCTACCACCGACTTTCACACACAATCTCAGAATTTCTCCACCTAATTCTTCAACTTTTTCTAATGCTCCATGTATGGAATTATCAAATAAAATTAAAGGATGTAAATTACCATCTCCAGCATGAAATACATTAGCAATTGGATAACCATATTTTTTACTTAAAGCCTCAATTTCATTTAATACATAAGGTAACTGAGTCCGAGGAATTACCCCATCTTGTACATAATAATCAGGGCTTAAATGTCCAGCAGCAGCAAAAGCAGCTTTTCGTCCTTTCCACAATTTTAATCTCGTTTCTGGATCATTCGCAGTCGTGATATTTCGCGCCCCATTTTTTTGACAAATTTCAGAAATACGCTGTTTATTAACTGCAACTTCTACTTCTAAGCCATCAATTTCTACTAACAAAATTGCCGTTGCATCACGAGGATAACAATTTGTAGCGACAACATCTTCAACAGCATTAATACTAATATTATCCATCATTTCCATCCCACCGGGAATTATTCCCGCGCTGATGATATCCGAAACAGTTGCTGCTGCATCTTCTACACTGGTAAAATCTGCTAAAAGCACACAAATTGATTCTGCACTTTTGAGGATTCGCAAAGTGATTTCTGTCGCAATTCCTAAAGTTCCTTCTGAACCGACAAATACACCTGTTAAATCATAACCTGGCATTTCGGGAATTTGTCCCCCGACATCAACAATTGAACCGTCAGGAAGCACAAGTTTTAAACCCAAAACGTGGTTAGTGGTGACACCATATTTTAAACAATGTACTCCACCTGAATTTTCGGCAATATTCCCACCAATTGAGCAAATAATTTGGCTAGAAGGATCTGGTGCATAGTAAAAACCAGCACCGCTAACGGCTTGTGTTACCCAGCTATTTATGACTCCAGGTTGAACAACTGCAAGCTGATTTTCTAAATCAATTTTGATGATTTGCCGCATTAAAGATGTGACAATTAAAACTGAATCTTCAGACGGTAAAGCACCACCTGATAAACCGGTTCCAGAACCCCGTGCAATGAACGGGACGGAGTATTGATTACAAATTTTGACGATTGCGGATACTTGTTCTGTGGTGCGCGGTAAAACTGCAACTGGGGGTGTTTGGCGATAGCTGGTTAAGCCGTCGCATTCATAAGTGAGGAGTTCTTCTCGGCGTTTTACTACCCCTTTTTCTCCAAGAACCGCAATAAATTTTTTGATTATGGGTTTCCAGTCGATTTGTTTTTTTTCTTGGGTAAGCATAGTCTATTAATGGTAGATGTTTATTTTTACTTTAAGGCTATTTGTGTGGTTATGGAAGTTGGTTTTTTCGGTGTTGCATAATGGCAGTATGAATTATGTTTCGCGCAAAGGTGCAAAGGAGCAAAGACGCAAAGTTTCAGATTTTGCATTTTTAAAACATTTTCTAAGCAACTCCATAATCTGTATATGGACGTTTATAAGGAGGATATAATCCCAGGACGATATCTTCTCTGGGAACACCCATTTTTACTAAATCTTCGGCGAGATTTTCTTCTGTTAAATTCTGTTGTAACCAAATTTTGCTGTTTTTAATATCGAAGTGGATAACAGTGCGATAAACGCGATTTAAATCTTCCCAACCAACATTCATCCACTGGTAATGGTCGCGTTCTATATCAAAGATGAGTTCCACATCTACTTTGTCAATTTCAATTTTTTCGATATTATACGGTAGATAATCATTCAACATTGCGTTCTTAAAATCTGATAAAGATTCAATTAGTCCCTTGAGTTCATCTATACTATAGCCAAATTTTTTATTTATTTTTTGTCTCAGTTTCCACAAACGTTCAATTGGCTGAGGATGTGAACTACGCCAATTAGGTGTAGCGCTAATGTACATCCTCGCCATCTCAAATAAATCTAAACATAAGAAAAAAGTAAAAGCTCCGTTGACTATATTATCTTTATAATTGGATGTATATTTTCTTGCATTTTTAAGGGAAAACCAATCTGCTTCAAACTCTTGTTTCTGACGATAGTTATAATATTTAATTGATGAGATATTTTTATTTCTCATGTCTATGTCACTGAGAAAACATTCATTGACAATATTCTTGTTAAGATGCCCTAGTAAGATATGAGCATATTCGTGTCCAATAACAAATTCTATCTGATCTCTCACAATATCATTTACTTGTTCAGATAGTCTTTGTGGTACATTTCCTCTGGGGTCAATATCAAAATCTAGTGTTTCCGTACCAAGCATAATTCTGATTGCAATTATAAAACATGAAAAAAGATCCTCTTCTGGCATTTCATGTCCATAATTCGATACGTTGATATACCCGCAAAAAAGAAACAAATTCATCCAGTAGAGAAAGAACTGTAAAGCTTCAGAAATTATAATTGAATTACCAAAATTATTTTTAATACAAATACCATTTGGCTCATTTATAAAGGCATATCCAGCAGTTATTATTCTGCATTTCCTAAAATCATTTTGTGAAAGATTGTTCAGGTAATTATTAAAAGGTTCATTGTTAAAATGACTTGAAAGTGACCAATTATTGATACTTTTCTGACGGCGATATTCAAATACCCTCGTAAATCTTGGATGATCTACTATTGAATCAGCCCTAAGCTTTAGTAGAAAATCTTCTGAGTTTTCTAGCTTTCTAATACGCTCTATTTCTTCTTTTGTACATAATGGATAATAACAACGATATTTTAGAGGAATATTTTTGACTTCCTCAATAGGGATAATATGTTGTAAATAAATAATTAAATCTTCGCCAATAAATAGTTTTTTATTATCTTGAGCTTGTAACTTTTGCCAATGCTTTAGATATTGAAATTTCATGGTATCAAATTTATGACTATCTATTTTATTCCTGTCTATAATTTCTATATTGCCTCCGAATTCTTTTACGTCAATACCGAAATATTGCTCTAATATTTTTCTGATTTTAATGGTGTGAGTGTTTATCATATTACTTTTTAAAAAGATTTAGGTAGTCCAGCTTGTTTCAAAACTGCATTAGCAGTGTGACGAGACTTAATACAACCATCCACAACGAATCGACGCTGTGTAATAGGACTGTACCAAATTTCATGATCACCTTTGCCTTGACGTTCAAAATTGCAACCTGCTTCAGAAAGCACTTTTTTTAACTCAGGTGTAAAGGATGTACTCATCTATTAAGCCACCTGTATAAACTCTTGTCTATGACTAATTAACTCAAATCTGATAGCACCCAAATAATCAGCAGGTACAATATTATTTAATACCAATAACTCAGGAATAATTACTCGCAATTTTGCTGTCAAAACTTCAATTGTAGAAGCTTCTGTTACCAAACCAGGGACATCTTCGCTAGTTGCAACCCAAACTTCCGCTTCTGCATCCCAGAATGCTTCTACTTGATAAGTGATTTGTGTCATAATTCCCAACTCTCTAGACTGAACATAAAAAAGAATAAAATATCAATTAATATAAAATATATTATACTTTACTTCATTCTCTATTTATTAATAAAATAACATTACTTTTTTCCTCTCTTCCTTCTTCCCTCCTTTCTTACTTCGTGTCCTTCGCGCCTTCGTGGTTCATTCCTATTTTAATAAACGTTCGCGTAGCGTGCCGTAAGGCATACCACAGAAACGCAGAGGACACAGAGAAAGAAGAATGTTTAAATATCTTTTTATTCTTCTTCTCTTCCTTTGCGCCTTTGCGCCTTTGCGTGAGAAAAATCTGCTTTATTTACATAAAACAGTAATTCTAATACTTCCTCTCCTTTGGCTCAAACATATTAATCATTACCGGACGATATTGAATATCAATTCCCGCAGGTGAATAATAAGCCATTGTGTGTTGCAGAAATCGACTATCATCTCTATTTGGGAAATCTTCCCGAAAATGTGCGCCGCGACTTTCTTGACGATTTAAGGCTGATGCTAAAATTGTCTGTCCTACTACCATTAAACTCTGCAATTCTAAAGCTTCTACTAATTCCGTATTCCAACAAGTTCCTTTATCATCTAAATAAATCTGTGGATATTGTTGTTGTAATTTTTCAAGTTTCTGCAAACCTTCTTGCATTAATTCTTCTGTTCTGAACACTCCACAATATTGCGTCATCGTATCTTGAAATTCTTGACGAATTTGGTTAATTCGATATTTTCCAGGTTGTTCTAGTAAAGATTGAATTTGTTGTTTTGCTTCGGTAATATAAGGTTGCTCATTTACATTTGGAAATTTGCGGTTCTGCACATATCTGGCTATACTTGCCCCTGTGCGCTTACCATAAACTACACATTCTAACAGCGAATTACTACCGAGACGATTGGCACCATGAACGGAAACACAAGAGGTTTCCCCAGCAGCATAAAAGCCTTCAACTAAGCCGTCTCCACTGCTGCGGACTTGTCCATCAGTGTTAACTGGTATACCACCCATGCAATAATGAATTGTGGGACGGACTGGCATGGGTTGAGTGACAGCATCAACACCTACTAAACGGTGTGCTTCTTCCCAACAGAAGGGAACGCGACTCATGATTTTTTCTTTACCCATGTGGCGCAAATCTAGGTAAACAAAGGGGCCTCCTGGGCTACCATCGAGATTGACACCGCGACCGGCACGAATTTCATATGTAATGGCTCTTGAGGTAATATCACGAGGAGCTAATTCCATTCTACTAGGCGCATAATTCGCCATAAAGCGATCGCCCTCAGCATTAATCAAATACGCCCCTTCCCCGCGCACAGCCTCGGAAATCAGCACTCCTACAGGATATAAACCAGTGGGATGAAACTGCACAAATTCCATATCTTCTAAAGGCAAACCTGCGATCGCAGTCATTGCCAAACCGTCACCAGTCGAAGCATAATCATTAGAAGTAGTGTTATAAACGCGACCATATCCCCCCGTCGCAAACATCACCGCCTTAGCCCGCACCACCTCAATTTGCCCATCCAACAGGTGAAACATCACCAAACCTTTTGCCTGACCATCTTCTAAAATCAGGCGCATTACATACCATTCTTCGTAAATCTGCACACCATAACGCCGTAAATTATTCACCAACTCGTGCAAAATTGCATGACCAGTTTTATCGGCAGCGTAACAAGTGCGGTTGTGGGAATGTCCACCAAAAGCCCGTTGAGCAATCCTACCATCAGCAAGACGCGAGAACAAAACCCCCATGTGTTCTAAATCAATGACCACATTGGGTGCTTCTTGGGTGAGAATAGCCACAGCATCTTGGTCTGCCAAATAATCAGAACCCTTAACAGTATCAAAAGCGTGTGCTTCCCAACTATCCTCATCATCAACATTTTTCAAAGATGCTGCCATACCACCTTGAGCAGCAACAGAGTGAGAACGAATCGGATGGGTTTTGGCAACTACCGCAACATTTAAACTAGGGTCAGTGCGGGCGATTTCTAGCGCAGCCCGACATCCCGCCAAACCACCACCAACAATAATGACATCATGCTCTAACATAAATTTAACTCACATTGCAAAAAAAATACCCCGCCTCTAGACAGGGATGTTATCTCAATTTATTGGTTTATTCCCATTACCCATTACCAATTACCCATTTCTCAACTAGTAGCTTGTACAGGTTGTTGCTGAGAAATGTTACCAGGTATAGGTTCAGTTTTTGTCCCTGGTTCTATAGCAGTTAATTCAATATGATTTAACAATGTCGTCACAAAGGCAAAGAGCAAGAAAGGCAATGTGAGAAAAACGACTAGTCCCACTGTAGCTAAAGCATATACAGGTCTTCTTGCACCCATTAGCGCCAAAGCCGATGCCAAACTAATGGTAATTGTGATTAACCAAACAATGATTTGACCGTAGATATCACCAAATGTCAAGGTGCAGACAAACCGATAGTTTTGAATATTATTTTTATTCATCTTATTTGCCTCAAATTTATCCTATAGGTTCTACCTTAGAGCCATGTTTGGCTGACGGGTATTTTCTCAATATTTTTCCAAAGTTCGTAATATCACTTAACAATTTAGTTGTTAATGATCTAAAAAAGCCAGAAAATTAGTATTTGAGACTGTTCCTACTCTCTTCTTATTTTTATCCCCTAGTTTTAACTATGGGCTAATACTCGGTACTCAATACTCAATACTCGGTACTCAATACTCGGTACTCGGTACTACTTCACCCGCGCTTGCTTCACCATTGCAATTAGGGTTTGATGAGCATCTTCCGCATCTGTGAGAACATGATCGAACTGAATGCGAACTGGCACTGTTTCTCCGTTCACCTGTGCAGTTAAATCCATGCCTTCGGCATCTATTGAGAGCATTTGGGCTGTTGTGGCATTTTTGGCACTACCAAAAGCCTGGGCGTAGATAACAACAGCATTAGCATGATCTTCGTTCATGTGTTTGCAGATGCGATCGCTAATTTCTGGAGAAAACTGTTCAGACATTGTGCGGTTTCCACTGAGGTAAACAACTATTGTCTATATTTTAAGCTATAGTTACACTCTGAAAAACTTGCCCAAAACCAGGTTTTGATTAATTTTTTATAAAACTTGGCTAATTTTCACAAAAGTTATGTTATATCTGATAAAATTTTAACTAAGTCACTTAATATTTTTGTTAAAAATAAATCATGTAATTAATCAAGTATTTAGTGATCCTTTCATACGGTAATCATAAAAATAAAACCGTAATAAAACTTGCTAGTAAATTTATTTAGAGCTAGAGCCGATGAACGAAATTAGTCCACGCAGAATTGTTATCGGGGATGTACATGGTTACTACCAAGGTTTAATGATCCTGTTGGAGAAGATTGCACCTACATCAGCAGAAAAAGTCTATTTTTTGGGAGATTTAATAGATCGTGGACCTCAAAGCGCACAAGTAGTAGATTTTGTCAAACGAAATAACTATGATTGTCTGCTAGGTAATCATGAGCAGATGTTATTAAATGCAATTAATAACAACAAATTTAATTCTAATCAAACAATACAGGCATGGTTATATAGTGGCGGACAGGCAACTATTAGCAGTTATCAAACAGCCCAAATTCCTCAAGAACATCTAGATTGGTTTGAGAATTTACCCACCTATATTGACTTGGGAGATGTGTGGTTAACCCATGCAGGTGTAGACCCCAATAAATCAGTTTCAGAACAAACCACTGAGGAACTTTGCTGGATACGTGAAGAATTCCACAGCATAGAACAACCATATTTTAGCGATAAGTTAATTATCGTCGGTCATACTATCACCTTTACTCTACCTGGCGTTGCTCCTGGTCAATTGGCACAAGGACAAGGGTGGCTAGACATTGATACAGGTGCTTATCATCTCCGTAGCGGTTGGTTAACAGGATTAGACATTACCAATAACTTGGTTTATCAAGTCAATGTTTTTAACAATTCTGTTCGGACTTTACCTTTAGAAAAAGCAACTACTATAATTGATCCAAAGCAAATTAAAAATAGTCGTCGTCATAAACAAAGAGTCTAAGAGAACTCCACAAAAAAGATGATCCAATCTTGTGGGATGGGCATCCTGCCCGTCCTTGTATTATTAGAAGGCTTTTCAGACTGAACCACAAGAAATTTTGGGATATTTTTTTATTTGGAAGTCTCTAATTGAAAAAGTCTTTGAGTTTTAATTATCAAGGCTAATTTATAAAACTAGCCCTTTGAATATCGCTTGAAAAATCTTTTTCTCTCTCTGTGTCTCTACGGTTTAAAAGTAATCTATCTAACCACAGAGGCACAGAAAACACAAAGGAAAAAGGTTAATTAACCACCAATTACAGCAATACACTCAATTTCTACCAACACATTTTTAGGTAAACGCGACACCTCCACACAAGCGCGTGCGGGGGCTGTATCTTCAGGAAAATATTTTGCGTAAACCGCATTCACAGCGGCAAAATCATTCATATCAGCTAAAAATACACCCGTCTTAACTACATCTGCAAATGTAGCTCCTGCTTCTGTCAGGATAGCTTCAATATTCCTCATTACCTGTTCAGTTTGTTTAACTACATCTTCGGTGTAGACAACATCACCCAAACGAGGATCAATAGCAATTTGTCCAGCAACAAATAACATTTGCCCAGAAGCGAGAATTGCTTGATTATAGGGGCCAACTGGTGCAGGTGCTTTATCAGTTCGGATAACTTTACGAGTCATAATATATATCTCTTTTGGCTCTTTTGGTAATGGTGCATCTGGTTTATCGAAGTCTAAATCAACAGATGTCGTATAAACTTCTCCATCTGGCATTATCGCACCTGTGAGGTCAGCATTTTTAAAGGTTGCACCATAAATATTTGAGCCAGTTAGATTTGCATTTTTCAGATTTGCACCATCAAAATTTGCATTCATCAAGTTTGTATTTTCAAGACAAGCTCTTTCTAAATTTGCACCTTTTAAACAGGCATTTCTAAGATTTGCTTGACCCAGGAAGACACCAACCAAATCAGCTTCAGCTAAATTTACCTTTGATAAATTACATTTATCTAAATTTGCCCCTCTAAACTTAGCTTTTTGAAGATTGGCATTTTGGAATGATGCATTCGTGAGATTTGCCTGAGTCAAGTCTGTTTCCGCTAAGTTTGCTTCAGTTAGATTTGCGCTGTTGAGGTTAATACTATTTAAATTTGCCTGATATATACTCGCATTCCTCAAATTGGCACTATTCAAGCTTGCTCCAATCAACCAAGTATTATTGAGGTCTGCCCAACTTAGATTTATTGAAGAACCCTCTATAAATCGCAAATCTGCATCTTGTAGACAGGCTCTAGTAAGGACAACACTATTAAGTTTCGCTCCGATTAGTATTGCTTCACTTAAATCTGCTCCGTTCAAATTTGAATTATATAGGTCTATCTCTTTTAAGTCTGCATTTTGTAGTTCTACCCCTCCCAAATTTACAGAATGAAACTTCCGTTCTCCTGCCGCATATTTTTCTAAAAGTTTCTCAGCGTCCATAAAGCACCATTAAATACCCTGGCTCAGTATAAACCAATGCCTAACGCTAAAGTACAAGCCTCATAGCAAAATTTTGTGAAAACGGAATGAATAAACTAGCTATTCAACTCAATATAGTCAATAATTAAAGATCAACATCTCTGGCAGATACATAAAATGATGCAACTTTATGGAAAAACTGATCCAAGAGATATTCCTTCCTACTCCATTAGAGATGCTGCCAAGTATCTCCGTATCCCAGCAGGAACAATTAGCTCTTGGGTAAAAGGTAGAAATTATCCTACTGCAAACGGGTTGAATTTTTTTAAACCACTTATTATCACTCAAGAATTAAAACCAAAATTGCTTTCATTTACTAATTTAGTAGAAATTCATATTCTCAGAGCAATTCGGAAACATCATAAAATTCAACTAGATAACGTAAGAAAAGCTCTCGATTACATTGATGAGCATTTTCAAGTACCACACCCCTTAGCGCGTGAAGAATTCCGAACTGATGGTGTTGACTTATTTATTGAAAGATACGGTTCTCTAATTAACGCATCTAAAGCTAGACAAACAGACATGAAAGAAGCTTTAAATGCTCATCTTGAACGCATTGAACCTGATGATACTGGATTAGCAATCAAATTTTATCCTTTCACTCGCTCTCACGAGGAAGATAACCCTCGTATTGTTGTTATTGACCCTCGCATTGCTTTTGGTCGTCTTGTAATTGCTGATACAGGAATTACTACAAGTATTTTGGCAGAAAGATTAAAGGCTGGTGATTCAATCGAGGATCTGGCTGATGATTACGACTGCGACCCCATGATAATTCAAGAAGCTATCCGTTGTGAATTACCTGCTGCTGCATGACCGAACCTCAATCAATTACCTTTTTCATAGATAGATGTTTGGGTAAAAAATCTATTCCAGAAATACTCCGCACAGCAGGTATCACTGTTGAGATTCATGATGACCATTTTGAAAAAGGTGCTTTAGATGTAGATTGGCTACCACAAGTAGGTGAAAAAGGCTGGATTGTGCTAACGAAAGATGACAGAATCAGCAAAAATCAATTAGAACGAATTGCTGTAGCACGCGCTCAAATAAAAATGTTTGTACTGGCCTCACAAAACCTACAGGGGAAAGATATGGCTGCAATCTTTCTCAAAGCAATCGTCCCCATGCAAGAATTTGTCCGCAAACATCCTGCTCCATTTATCGCCAAAATCTATCGTGATGGCAAAATTAACCTGTGGAAAGACAGTAAGGAATTATTGGCAGAATTAAAGATTTTTGATGAATCTATCTCATCTGAGTCTTAACTAGTAGTCTGTCAAGAACTAATTGACTAATAAAAAAATTTTCCTTCTTCCTTTTTCCTTCTCCCCTCTTCCTTCGCGTCCTTCGCGCCTTCGCGGTTCGTTTCTCTTATCCTAATCTTGGACGAATCCCATAATTTCTATACCGCCAATAATCGCGCAAAATGCGATCGTGGTCAAAACACAAATTACCAGGAACAGACCAAGGCTCAAAAATACCCACACTCTTAGCATCATCACCCGCTAAAGGCTCACCCGTTGCAGTAGCCAAAAACACAATACTGATCGTATGCTGACGAGGATCACGACTGGGGTCAGAATATACCAACAACTGTTCAACCAACTCCACCTTTAAGCCTATTTCTTCCTCAGCCTCGCGCCGTGCTGCTACCTCCACCGGCTCACCATAATCGACAAAGCCACCTGGTAAAGCCCATCCTAAAGGCTGATTATGGCGCTCAATTAATACAATCGGTCGATGCGGTCTATCAATTAATTCGATAATAATATCAACTGTCGGCGCAGGATTCCTGTAACTCATATTTGTGAATCGTTATTTTTACCAATCTTCCCATTTCTTTACCGTTGTTTCTATTTCTTAATGAACAACAACAGTCAACGCTGACTATGCCATGATAAATTCGATGCGTGTTTTTACAGATTCCTATATTTCAGGTTCATTATGCCTTTTCCTAGATCAAGCGGTATTTTGTTACATCCAAGTTCCTTTCCCAGCCGTTTTGGTATCGGGGATTTAGGTTTAGAAGCTTATCGTTTTATTGATTTTCTCAAAAATAGTTATCAGCAATATTGGCAAGTTTTACCTCTTGGCCCTACTGGGTACGGTAATTCTCCTTATATGTGCTACTCAGCAATGGCAGGAAATTACTTTTTGATTAGTCTAGAAAAACTGGTAGATGAGGGTTTTTTAACTGAAGCTGATTTTGCTAATTTACCAGAATTTCCAGCAGATAAGGTAGATTTTGAGCGAGCTATCCCTATTAAAGTTAATCTGCTCAAAAAAGCTTGCGAAAGTTTTAAAACTCAAGCAACTGCTATCCAACGCAAAGCATTTCATCATTTTTGTAACACCAAAGGCTATTGGCTCGATAATTATGCCTTATTCATGGCGCTTAAAGATGCCCGAAATGGTGCAAGTTGGCACACTTGGGAACCAGAACTGGCAAAAAGAGAACCAACAGCACTATCCCAGATAGAACGAGAACTCACAGATGAAATATTTTATTACAAGTTCGTCGAATATGAGTTTTTCCGGCAGTGGTCAGAATTGAAGAATTATGCCAATCAAAATGGGATAGATATTATTGGTGATATCCCGATTTATGTAGCTCATGATAGTGCTGATGTGTGGGCAAATCCCGATAATTTTGCTTTAGATGCAGAAACGGGTGAAGCGGCTTTAATGGCGGGTGTACCACCTGATTATTTTAGCGCTACGGGTCAATTATGGGGCAACCCGGTTTACAACTGGGAGGAGTTGCAAAAGCAAGACTTTAAGTGGTGGGTGCAACGATTTGAGGCGATGTTAGATTATGTAGATATCATCCGCATTGACCATTTCCGGGGTTTTGAGGCTTATTGGGCTGTACCTCAAGGGGAAGAAACTGCTGTTAATGGTGAATGGATTGAAGCCCCTGGGATAGCTTTATTTGAAGTCATTAAACAGAAGTTGGGTAAGTTACCAATTTTGGCGGAAGATTTAGGGATTATCACACCTGCGGTAGAAGCACTGCGGGATCAGTTTGAGTTTCCGGGTATGAAAGTTTTGCAGTTTGCTTTTGGTTCTGATCCTGGTAATCCGTTTTTACCCTTTAATTACCTGCGTAATTCTGTAGTTTATACTGGTACTCATGATAATGATACGACCGTAGGCTGGTTTAATAGTGCCAATGATTACGAAAAGCAAAATTTGTTGCTTTATTTGGGATCTATTAGTCCTGATGGGATAAACTGGGATTTAATTCGATTAGCTCTGAGTTCCATCGCTAATCAAGCGATTATTCCTTTACAGGACGTTTTAGGATTGGGGACTCAAGCAAGAATGAATTTTCCCAGTACTGCTGAGGGAAATTGGGATTGGCGTTATCAGGCAGATGTTTTGAGTGGGGAATTGTGCGATCGCTTGCAAAATCTTACCAAACTCTATGGACGCGCTCCTAGAAATTCCTGATCAGGTCATCATAAGTGCTTACTGTAAATAATAGTAGGCTGGCATTACTCAAAATTCAGTAATCTGATCAGGGGCTGGTTTAACTTAGTTGCTATGCAAACATCAAAATAATTCTTCGTTCGTAATCACAATCAGTGTTAGCTCTGGGCTGATCACTAATTACACACCACCTTAATTCGTGATTATGGTAAGGGTTTGTACCCTATTCAAATTACGAATTACGAATTACGAATTACGAATTAAACCAGCCCCCTCACTAAATTCAGCACTTTTTAAGACCTGAATTTAGCCGCAATCCTGATTTCTTCCACTTTCCCTGTTTTTCCCATTTGTTTGGGTTTTTGCTGATTGACACTCATCAAAACACCACCAGCATTATTAGTTTTCACTGTGAGTTCCTCAGAGGCTTTCCAATTGCGGTGAGATCCTTCCGGTAAAACCCCCTCAAACTCGGTTTTACCATCAGCGACAACACGAAGCCAAGATGATGACTTCAACGTCACACCAATCTCTACTGCTTTATCTTCTGAAGTACTGCTACTAAATTGGGTTTTCTGCAACTCATTGGCTTGGAGTCTTTCTGTTGTTACATCAGAGTTACTTTCTGCCTTTTGTTGATTTTGGTTATTTGCTTGCAAAGCGGCCTTGTTCAATAATTGAGATAAGCCGTTGACAGAGCAGATAATCAGAAAAATGTAAAGTAAGTAAAGATGAAGAGGACGTAATTGAGCAACAGGTTTAGGTTGCCAGCTGCTTTGTAAACTCACCTGTTGAGAACCGAGGGGAAATTTGCTGGCTAATTCTGCTCCCTTCAGCCCTAGTGCATCAGCAAATTGCCTGATTAACCCCTGTATATAAATTGGTTCTGGTAAATCGTTTAAATCACCTGTTTCAATTGCGTGCAGCAGTCTTCGGGGAATTCTGGTCATTACCACAATTTCGTCTAGGGATAAACCCTGTTCTTGACGCAATGAACCAAGTTTATTGCCCAATTGGGTCAATTTTTCTACTTGTAATTGCTCTATTGACGGTTTGCTCGAATTTTCATCTTTCCTTCTCAGCCATTTCATGATTTCCCTACACTCCTTAACTCAACTTAATTGTTAATAGGTATCCGCTTTATCTGCTTGTTTAAAAAAATAATCTCTTCTGGTGTGAGATGACGATAGTCACCTAAACCGAGAAAACCGCTTTTTGATGTTTGTAATTGAATTGAACCTATGGCGGTGCGATGTAGTTGGATAACAGGATATCCTAATTGTTCAGCCACACGACGAATCTGGCGATTTCTTCCCTCCTGTAAAATAATTTCTAATTTGCTTTGGTTAGCTAAACTTTCAATTAAGCATACTTTAGCAGGTCGTGTTTTTCTATTGTCCAGAACTACACCTTTACGCCACATCCCTAGAACTGCTTCTGGGGGATTTCCTTTCACCACAACATGATATGTCTTAGAAATATTATGACTAGGATGAGTTAGCGCAAATGTCAAGTCCCCATCATTTGTTAATATCAATGCGCCTGTAGAGTCTGCATCTAAACGCCCAACCGGGTGAATACCTAAACCTTTTTGTAATTTTGGCGGTAGTAGCTCCAAAACAGTAGGTCTTCCTTGGGGATCATCGCAAGTAGAAAGTACACCAGCTGGTTTGTGTACCAACAAATAAATTAAAGACGGACGCTGGCTTTCAGAGACGGGTGTACCATCAATGCAGATTGTGTCTCGTTGGGGATCGACTTTTTGACCTAAATGTGCCAAAATCCCATTTATCTGCACTCGTGATTGTTTAATCATTTCTTCGGCCTCACGTCGTGAAGCTATCCCCAATTGAGAAATAATTTTTTGTACCCGTGCCTCCATGTGAAAATTGCTTCTTCCTTTAATACTTAAACTTAAATATTGGCATTTTGTAGTTAATAGTCATAAGTGCTACAGTTAAGAACTGTTTAAGGTTTGTGAATTTTTAAGCAAATACAGGCAATAAAGTTGTTAAATGACAGATAAAAGTTCCCCCGTTACGAATGGGAAGAAAATACGATTAATCACTCAAGTTCTGACTACAGCAATCAAGCTATGGCTGAGAACTCAATTAACTCAAGTATCTCAGATTGAGGTCGAGATTGGATCAAGCGATCGCCAACTCCTTTCTGGCTGTATCCCCTCGGTATCTATTTTTGCGACTAATGCAGTTTATCAAGGTGTTCATGTTACAAGGGTTCAACTTTGGGCAGAGAATATACGATTAAATATTGGAGCAATACTTAAGGGTAAGCCACTAAAATTGTTAGAAGTAGTACCAGTAGTTGCTGAATTGCTAGTAGAAGAACAGGATCTTAATAACTCCCTCTCATCTGAATTATTATCGACTGCTTTAAATGATGTACTGGTTAAATTATTACCAGAAGAATGCCAAAAATCCAAGCCCATTGCTTGGCAGGAAATTACCCTTGACAATCAGCGCTTGATACTGTTTGGTGTTTTATTACTTGAGAGCGAACCAACTGTCATAGAAATTTCTATGGGTTTAGAACTACTTAATGGGCAAGAGTTACAATTGTCACAAATTCAAATTAAATCAAATCAGGAAATTATTGGTGAAAGTAATTCTAAATACCATTTAGATTTAGGATCAGATGTCGATATCAAAGAAATAACTTTTACATCTAGTCAATTAGTATGTCATGGACGAATTAACGTCAACCCGTAAACTACTTGATTCGATAAACATTTACGCCCACTTACTTAGCAGTAGCGTCACGAAATAGTAAACTAAAGGAGCCGTAAAAATATAACTATCAGTACGGTCTAATATCCCACCGTGACCGGGGATCAATTGTCCTGAATCTTTGACTCCCGCATCTCGCTTCAACATAGATTCGGTCAAGTCACCTAAAAGACTAGCAATACCGATCAATAAACCCAATGCTGAACCAGTAATCAGGTAGTGAGGTAAATCGAGAAAATAAGCTCCTGCTAGGGCTACTATAACGCTGCCTGTGATCCCAAATACGGCTCCCTCTACAGTTTTTTTAGGGCTGATATCCGACAAACGAGTTTTACCGAAAAACTTGCCAATCACGTAAGCACCGATATCAGCAGCCCAAATACATAAGAAAGTCAGAATTGTAAATGTTAAACCTTGTGGTAGAGCGGTTAAATTTCCCTGGGTTAAAACATCGTTCCAGTTGCTGGGCCAGTAACCACCAAAGGGAAGATTGCTAATAGATAGACTATCGAGATTTCGCAACCTCACCCAGTAACTAGGTAAATAACCTACATAAAACAGCCCCATAATAGAAGCAGAAATATCAGCAATGGTGGCTAATTGGGGTTGAAACAGCAGATAAAAACAAATCAGTGTACCTGCTATTGGCATGACAGCATCAGCTAAACTGCTATCGAGAGTGCAAATTGCTAATAAAATTTGGCTGACCAATATGGTGGTTTTAGCAGCAGGAGCTATACCTCTGGCGCGTACTAAATTAAAATATTCTTGTTGACCTAAAAAGACAACGATCGCGATCGCCACAGTAAAATACCAACCACCTAATAGGGTTGCAGTCAAAGCAAGAGCGATCGCAACAATTCCACTAATAATTCGAGACCAAGGCATAATATTATTTTGGATTTGAGATTTTGGATTTTGGATTTAGTCCAAAATCGACCCTGGGAGGGAATATCAGACCCATAGAACTCTGTAGTTCTAGAGGCTATTCCCGATAAATTGGGAAGCCCCGTCCTATACGGTGGGGTAGTTCACTCTAGTTTCTCACCACTGAGAATAAAAATGGGATCAGCCGCTACAAAGGTTTGTGAAAAGCCTCGTGTTTCTAAGCGGTTAACAGCCGACTGCACAACTTCGATATTTCTAGCTCTTAACTGAGAAAAGCTTTGGGAAATAGCATACAGACTTTCTAGATTAGCAGCTGTAGCCACAACTCGACCGGATGTAGGTAAATAACGCCACACGGCTTGTAAAATATCCTGAATAGTGCGCCCTCCTTCAATGCAGACGCGGTGAGGAGCGAGCTTGATATCATGTAAACATTCAGGGGCGCTACCTTCAATTACCTCTACATTTTTGACCTCAAAGCGATCGCAGTTGCGTTTAATTAAGTTAGCAACTTCTTCATCTCTTTCCACAGCTATTACCCGTCCCTGTGGACATAGCAACCCCACCTCAACGGGAATCGTACCCGTCCCCGCACCAATATCCCATAACACCGAATCTGGTTTTAGTCGCAGTTGAGAAATCAACAGCAATCTTAATTCTCGTTGACTCAGAGGAATACCTGGTAAATTCTCAAATAATTCATCAGGAATACCTGGACTAATGTAAGGCCAAAGTTGGGAAGGCATAAAAGATTCAAAATAATAAAAGGAGTCAGAAGTCAGCCCTTCGGCTTCGCTCAGGGCAAGGAGTCAGGAGTCAGGAGGTATAAGAAAGCGAAATATTTCCTGTTTCCTTGCTTAAACCAAATCAATTTATTTTGCAAAACTACTTATAAACAATCATGATGAATAGCGAAATATTAGGAAATCGCTACGAAATTCAACAGCAGTTAGGCAAAAAAGCCGGACGACGGACTTTATTAGCGCGTGATTTAACAACTGGTGAATTAGTAATTATCAAATTACTCTCTTTTGGTAGCGACTTTGAATGGGATGATCTCAAGCTGTTTGAGCGAGAAGCCGAAACCTTAAAATCTTTATCACATCCCTGCATACCTCGCTATCTCGACTATTTTGAGGTAAATTCACCCACTTATAAAGGATTTGCTCTCATCCAGACTTATATCCCAGCCTCAACTCTAGAGCAATACTTACAAACTGGACGGACTTTTACAGAAATTGAAGTCAAAGCGATCGCTTCATCAGTTTTAGAGATTCTCATTTATCTACATGGGTTATATCCGCCTGTTATCCACCGTGATATTAAGCCTAGCAATATTTTGTTAGGAGAGCGATCGGGTAATAGTGTCGGTCAAGTGTATTTAGTTGATTTTGGCTCAGTCCAAACAGTCTTAGCCGCAGAAGGCTCAACCCGCACAGTAGTTGGTACTTACGGCTATATGCCACAAGAGCAATTTGGTGGGCGCACCGTTCCAGCTTCTGACCTTTATAGTTTAGGCGCAACTCTGATTTATTTAGCAACAGGTACTCAGCCAGCAGATTTACCCCAAAAAAATTTTCGCATTCAATTTCAGCAACTTGCTAACCTCAGTCCCACCTTGACTAACTGGTTAAAGCAAATCACAGAACCAACTTTAGAAAAGCGTTTTCCAACTGCAACCGAAGCACTCACAGCTTTAGAACAGCCACAAGTTCCTCACAGCACCGCTTTAACTATTGGTAAACCAGCGGGTAGTAAAATTCAATTAACTAAAAATGAAGAATTTCTAGAAATTACCATTCCCCCAGTTGGCTTTCAATCGTCAATGATGTTCTTAGGATTCTTTGCAGTAGCCTGGAATTCATTTATCTTAATTTGGACTATTGGCGCTCTTTCTGCCCCCTTTCCTGCCAACATTCCCTTTGCTTTATTCTCCCTACCTTTTTGGGGCGTTG
Source organism: Anabaena sp. WFMT (assembly GCF_051781005.1). Taxonomy (NCBI): domain Bacteria; kingdom Bacillati; phylum Cyanobacteriota; class Cyanophyceae; order Nostocales; family Nostocaceae; genus Anabaena; species Anabaena sp. WFMT. The sequence goes on from NZ_JBPWOA010000016.1 coordinate 123,999, forward strand.
GCTTTTCTATGATCTACGGTATATTGTACGGCTTATTTGGCAGTGTCAAACTACGTATAGATTACCAACAAATATTTCTTCATCATCAATTGGGGAAATGGAAAATTCCTCATCGTCGTTCAGCTTCTAGAGAAAGTATTAACAAACTGGTTTATACACCGAAATATTTTACTAAAGACTCTGACGGGGATAAAACTCAAATACCTGCAAAATTAGTGATTTGGGCAGGAGTAGAAAAATTTGAGCTTGATGTTAATAATGCCACTATCAAATCCGAAGCAGAATTAGAATGGTTAGCCCATGAATTGAGCCATTGGTTAAAAATATAAATCACCAGTTTGCAGGGGTTTAGCAATGTTAACCCCCTACTTGTGAAGGCAAGTAATAGGTTATAGGAAACAGATTTTTTAGATAATTTTCGGAATTTCTCTTCACTTACTTGGCCTTTAATAGTTATCTAATCCATGATAGATTTGTGACAACAACTGGGGTGTAAACTTATGGAAAATATCTTAGCCAATCGCTATGAAGTTCAAAAGCAGTTAGGCAAAAAAGCTGGACGACAGACCTTGTTAGCAAAGGACTTGAATACTGAACAACTAGTAATTGTCAAGTTACTTTCTTTTAGTAGTGATTTTCAATGGGATGATTTGAAATTATTTGAGCGAGAAGCAGAAACCTTAAAATCTTTATCTCATCCCTATATACCCAGCTATTTAGACTATTTTGAAATCAACTCATCTGAATTTAAAGGATTTGCTCTCATCCAAACTTATATCCCCGCTAAAACCCTAGAACAATACTTACAAATTGGACGCAAATTTACAGAAACTGAACTTAAGGAGATAGCTTCATCAGTTCTAGAGATTCTTATTTATCTCCACGGCTTAAATCCACCTGTAATTCACCGTGATATTAAGCCTAGCAATATTTTGTTGGGAGAGAGATCGGGCAATAGTGTCGGTGAAGTTTATCTAGTAGATTTTGGTTCAGTCCAAACTGTGATGTCTTCAGAGACGGTTACAAGAACAATTGTTGGGACTTATGGTTATATGCCACAAGAACAATTTGGTGGACGTACTGTTCCAGCTTCTGACCTTTATAGTTTAGGTGCAACTCTGATTTATTTAGCAACAGGTACTCAGCCAGCAGATTTACCCCAAAAAGATTTTCGCATTCAATTTGAACAAATTGCTCATCTTAGTCCTAGTTTGACTAATTGGTTGAAGCGGATTGCAGAACCAAGTTTAGAAAAGCGTTTTATTTCTGCAAGTGAAGCACTCACAGTTTTAGAACAGCCACAATATACCGATATCACAGCTTTAACTGTTGATAAACCAGCAGGTAGCAAAATTCAAGTTATTAAAAATGAGGAAGTTCTGGAAATAACCATGCATTCAGTAGGGTTTAAACCGTTAATGATATTCTCCTATTTATTAACCGTAGGTGGGAATTTATCTATCTTAATTTTGACAATTATATTTCTTTCCGACCCTTCTACTCGCAATTTCAGTACTTTGATCGCGCTACTCGTGTTCATACCCTTGGGTCTTTACATGATTTATGGTCTCATAGACGATTTATTTGGTAGTTTAAAAATATGTATAGATAACCGACAAATTATTCGTGATCATTATGTGGGAAAATGGCGAATCAGCCGTCGTATTTTAGTCCGTCGAGAAAGTATAAATAAACTTGTTTATATACCCAAATCTATCATTCAAAATGTTAAAGGGGTTAATAGAATGCAACTACCAGAACTGGTGATATGCGTAAAAGAGGAAAAATTTGCATTTAATGTTAATGGCACTACTATCAAATCTGAAGCAGAATTAGAATGGTTAGCTCATGAATTAAGCAATTGGTTAGGTATAGAAATAAGTCGTAATTTATAATAGTCCGTCCGGCACGCAGCGCGAACTTAATTCATAATTAAAAGACTCCTGCTTATTCCCTATTTCCTGCAACAAACGGACATGATATAACGTACTTGGCGATCACCCCTTACCTGAGCCATGATGGATTTGTTACAGCAACTGGGGGTGTAAACTTATGGAAAATATCTTAGCCAATCGCTATGAAGTTCAAAAGCAGTTAGGCAAAAAAGCTGGACGACAGACCTTGTTAGCAAGGGACTTAAAAACTGAAGAACTGGTAATTGTCAAGTTACTTTCTTTTAGTAGTGATTTTCAATGGGATGATCTCAAGCTATTTGAACGAGAAGCCGAAACTTTAAAATCTTTATCCCATCCCTGTATACCCTGCTATTTAGACTATTTTGAAATCAACTCACCTGAATTTAAAGGATTTGCCTTAATCCAAACTTATATCCCAGCTAAAACCCTAGAACAATACTTACAAATTGGACGCAAATTTACAGAACCAGAAGTTAAACAAATTGCTAAAGATGTACTCAATATTCTCGTTTATTTACATGGCTTAAATCCACCAGTAATTCACCGTGATATTAAGCCTAGTAATATTTTATTAGGAGATAGAACTGGTAATAGTGTCGGTGAAGTTTATTTGATAGATTTTGGCTCAGTACAAACAATTTTAGCAACAGAAGGTACAGGAACAAGAACTATTGTGGGAACTTATGGTTATATGCCACAAGAACAATTTGGAGGAAGAACTGTACCCGCTTCCGATCTTTATAGTTTAGGATGCACAATCATTTATTTAGTGACTGCTTCCCATCCCGCAGATTTGCCAGAAAAGGATTTTCGTATTCAATTTGAAGAAGTCACTAATCTGAGTCCAAATTTTACTAACTGGTTAAAATTAATGATTGAACCCAGTTTAGGAAAACGGTTGCGTTTTGCAAATGAAGCAATCACAGCTTTGGATAAACCACAGTATTTAACACAAACCAATACTAATTTAACTTTCAAAAAACCAACTGATAGTAAAATTAAATTGACCAAAAATCAGGATTTTATAGAAATTATTATTCCACCAGTTGGCTTAAAAGTATCTACATTAACATGGTTTTTAAGTAGCATTTTGCTAGTTTTTACTAATTGGATTTATCTGGCTTTGTACATCCAATATTCAGTAATGAATACATTCATTTTGACGATATTATTGATATTTTTAACAGCAGGATTGATATCAATATATAAGTTATTTTTTCGCTTGTTTGGCAGGATAAAATTAGTGATAAATCAACATCAAATTACATTAATTCGTGAATTATTTGGCACAAACATAAAAGTTCCTAAACCAGCGACAAAAGAGGATATTTGTCTAATACAAAGAATTAGGAAACCTGTTTATAAAGATCTTCGTGTTAGTACATTAGAAATTAAAGCTCAAATTATAATTTGGGCAGGTAAAAAGAAAAAATTTATTATTGGTAATGATAATGATTTAATATCTGAACCGGAACTTGATTGGCTGGTACATGAACTAAGTGAGTGGTTAGATATACCAATTAGGACAGAATAAATCTTATAGTTAGTTACAGTGGCTTAAAAGGAAACTTATATGTTTGGACTAGGATGGCCAGAAGTAGCGATTATTGCCATAGTTGCAATTTTGATTTTTGGACCCAAGAAAATTCCCGAACTTGGTAGCGTATTGGGAAAAAGCCTCCGGGGTTTTAAGGAAGAAATGAAAAATTCCGATGACGAGACGAAATTAGAACACGAAGAAAGATAATCACAAGTAGAGACGGGTTGATTCGCGTCTCTACTGTGGACTACAGTAGCGTATTGACCACAGAAGAAGGTGCTACTCCATTTGGGGAATCGTTAATAGTTGTTGTTGAGTTTTGTGGTTGTATTTCTTCCTGTACACCCCGCACCTTAATTAACTTAATCGCCCGGTTAACACTTTCTGGCAAAATGACTACCAGACTACCATCAGGAGCCATATCTAAGGCTTTGTTAATGGCTTGGGTTTCATCTAGAATTGATTCAAAGCGGCAATTAGGCTTGGCTTGAGTAATGCCTTGAGTAATCAAATCAGCAGCTGAACCGCGTAGCCGACCTCTGGTGTCATCATCCTCTTTGATAATGATGTAATCAAAGATATTTGCTGATAATTTACCCAGAGTCACAAAATCTTCGTCACGGCGATCGCCAGGACCACCAATGACACCAATTCTCTGTCCAGTCGTCCAATTACGCACAAATGATCCCAAAGCTTCATAACTAGCAGGATTATGGGCATAGTCCACCAAAGCGTGGTATTTACCCAAATCGAACAAATTCATTCGTCCCGGCGTTTGACTAACTGAAGCGCGGAAAGTCTTTAAGCCAGCCCGAATTTGCTCTATCGTTACATTCTGCACAAATGCTGCCAAACTTGCGGCTAAAGCATTGGCAATCATAAATGGCGCTTTTCCGCCCATTGTCAAGGGGATATTTTCGGCTCTTTCTATACGGTGTGTCCAATCTCCTTTGGCAATTGACAGATAGCCATTTTCATACACTGCTGCCACTCCTCCCTTTTGGATATGCTTTCGCACCAATTCCGAGTCTGGGTTCATGGTGAAGTAGGCAATATTGGCTTTAGTTTTTTCTGCCATGGCGGCAACGCGGAGATCATCAGCATTGAGAACTGCATAGCCATCAGGGTATACAGCTTCTGCAACTACACTTTTCAGGTTAGCTAACTGCTCAATGGTATCAATATCACCAATACCTAAATGATCCGCAGCTACGTTTAATACCACACCCACATTAGCCGACTCAAAACCTAAGCCAGAGCGAAGAATACCACCACGAGCCGATTCAAGTACAGCTACCTCAACAGTTGGGTCTTGGAGAATCACATGGGCGCTTTGGGGTCCGGTGTTATCTCCTGCCTCTACTAAATAATCACCGATGTATGTGCCATCAGTGGTCGTATAACCTACTACTTTGCCTGTCTGCTTATAAATATGTGCTAACAGGCGGGTTGTGGTAGTTTTGCCATTAGTACCTGTGATGCTGAGGATGGGAATTCGGCTGGGTTTTTCGTTGGGGAACAGCATATCCATGACTGCACCAGCAACATTACGGGGAGTGCCTTGACTGGGAGCGACGTGCATTCGGAAGCCAGGTGCGGCGTTAACTTCCACAATTACAGCATCTACCTCCCTGAGAGGGCGGCTAATATCCGAGGTAACAATATCTAAGCCTGCAATATCTAAACCGATAATTCTCACTACTCGTTGGGCTAACCAAACGTTTTCCGGGTGGATTTCGTCAGTGCGGTCTACAGCACTACCACCTGTACTGAGGTTAGCGGTTGCCCGTAGATAACAAATTGTTCCTTTGGGTGGCACACTGTTGAGTGTGTAGCCTTGCCTTTCTAATAATTGGTAACTGGTACGGTCTAGCTCAATTTTGGTGAGGACGTTATCGTGACCTTCTCCGCGATTGGGATCTTGGTTAGTTTCTTCAATTAGGTCACTAATGGAAGATCGGCCATTACCAATTATGTGAGCTGGTACCCGTTCAGCTACTGCGACAACTTTGCCATTTACTACTAGTACCCTGTGGTCGCGTCCGACATAATAACGCTCAACAATAATAGAACGGGAAACTTGTCTGGCTGCTTCATAGGCTGCTTCAGCTTCATCCCAACTGCGGATATCAATGGTGATACCGCGTCCATGATTGCCATCTAGAGGCTTGATCACGATAGGATAACCGCCAACATATTCAATAGATTCTTCCAAGTCGTCTAGGAAGTTGATGACTGTACCTCTGGGAACAGGTACACCGTTAGCAGCAAGGATGCGTTTAGTGGCTTCTTTATCACAGGCTAGTTCTACACCGAGAATGCCTGTGTTATCGGTCATTGTTGCCTGCATTCGCTTCTGGTTGACACCGTAGCCCAACTGAATCAGAAAGCGTGCGGCTAAGGGCATCCAAGGAATACCTCTTTTTTCTGCTTCTTTGACAATGGCTTCTGTAGAAGGACCTAAAGAAGCTTCACGCAAGAAGTCTTTCAGGTCTTGGATATCTTGCTCTAGTTCTGCCTTGGGATAACGACCCCGATCAACAATGCTTTGACATAGCCGTACTGCTGCACGTCCTGCATAACGTCCCGCTTCCTCATTTATGTACTCAATCACTACCTGATAAACTCCAGGTGTGGCAGTCTCACGGGTGCGGCCAAAACCTACGTGCATTCCAGCTAATTCTTGGAGTTCTAAAGCTACGTGTTCTACGATATGACCCATCATTGTGCCTTCTCGTACCCGCATCAGAAAACCACCACGACAGCCAGGAGAGCAATAATGACCCTCCAGACTTGGCAGCGCCTCAACTAATCCTTCATAAAAGCCGGAGATTTCATTTGAGGGCATCTCAGCCAGGTTTTCGAGATCTAGGCGCATGACGATCAGTTTATGGCGTCGAATGCTCCAGTAGTTTGGGCCGCGTAAGGTCTGGATCTTGAGGATTCTCATGGGAATAGGTAGATGGAGATTCGGAACCAAAATTCTAGTTTCTTACTGGAATTGACCGCTAAACTGTTCATTACAAACAGTTTTTTCTTTTCAGATAGTAATTGTTTAAATCTGGTGGGAGTAAGAAATAAAGGCGCGGTCAAGTCAGTGTAACCTCAGATACTCTATACCGTCAGCTGGAGATCCGATGCACAGCAGGTAAAACAGTCCGTTGGTAAAGATGGAAACGATCTCCGTAACTGAGGATATGTAAGCGTAAATTATGCACAGTTAAGGGTTCATTGGCACTGACATGAGGTTCGTTGGTATGGGTAAGTTCTGTGGGATCAACAATTGTGACGCTGCCTTTGCCCATGACTTGCAACCAACCGTCACGTTCAAATACAGCACAAGTGTCTTCATCAATGCCAATGCCTAGACGATCGGGATGTGCTGCGATCGCACTAATTAAACGTCCCATACGATTTCGGTTGTGAAAGTGCTGATCAACAACAACTTCAGGAATGAATCCTAAACCCGTTGCCATATCAACTAGGGAACGATTGGGTGCTTCACCACTCCCACCACCAGCAATCATGTGATGTCCCATCACTGCCGCTCCCGCACTTGTACCTGCTAAAGTCAATTGTCCAGCCCTTACCCGCTGCCGGATAATTTCCATTGCTGGTGTGTCTGACAGGACACCACAGAGACGTAATTGATCTCCCCCTGTTAAAAACACCCCTGTACAGGCTTCTAAGGATGCTTTAATTTGTGGGTTTTCGCATTGTTCCCGTTCTCGAATGTCTAAAATCTCAACCTTTTCAGCACCCATTTCTTCAAATATGCGAATATACCGACCACCAATAATGGCCGGTTCGCGGGAGGCTGATGGAATAATTGTAATATACGCCTTGCTAGCACCGGCACGAGCAACAAAAGTCCGCAGGATTTCGCGTCCGTGAACTTTGTCTTCTGCGCCTCCGATAACTAGAACAGCGGTTTTAGTTGCTTGGGGTGTCCTCATTTCCAGCGATTTAGCTTTTAATTGCTGCATTGTGTTTCTCCGGTCAACAACTTCAGAAGCCATCGCCTTGGACGGGTTTCCAAGGCACTCCGTTGGGCGGGCAATGCCCGACTTGAAGGAAGTGCCGTCGGCTTGTGGCGAATGGCGGGTGAATTTAACAAGGTTTACTAGCCTGTTGATTTTCGCCCTTTGCTTCTTTGAGAGGACACTTTTGATAAGTGTGGAGTGGCTAAAGCCCTTTTGCTACTCTTCTCCGATCGGAGACGTTACCAAGTGGCTTGCTTCCCTGGAAGGGTGCGGGTAAGGCTGTCACCTGAGACGGGCTAACCGTACTTTAGTGCTTTCTCACCTTCTCTCCAACTTCTCACTTAACGCACACGATACCTCAGTTTTCATGTGTCCGTTGCTGTTCCTCATCGCCAGAACCTTGTTTTTTGCCTATCCACTTGTTCCAGATTGGCAAAATAGTACTAGGGGCTAGATTTATCCTCTGGATTTGGGGCAAGCAGGTCTTGACACTCTTATTTCTGAGGATGGCTCGATGCATCCTGGAAGTTGTTAACTTTGGTTGGATTATTAATTTAAATTTAGTTGTGACAATATTTAAACATAAATTAAGTAATTAGAAAAACTTTTGATCGCACCAAAAAATATATAGTTCTGGTACTTTTAGATACTATTGATTAAGTTTCTCTATGGTCTTACCTCTCTTTGACTGCTTTTGTTGGCTAGATATTTAAATCTTAGTTTAGTGTCCTTGAATACGAATTACTGTGCGTTTTGATATAGTTACGCTTTTTCCTGACTGTTTTAGCTCGGTTCTGAGTTCCGGTCTTTTGAGTAAAGCCCTAACCAAACAGATTGCCCAAGTGCATCTGGTTAATCCCAGGGATTTTACAACTGATAAGCATCGGAAGGTCGATGATGAACCCTACGGTGGGGGTGTAGGGATGCTGATGAAGCCTGATCCCATTTTTGCGGCTGTGGAGTCGCTGCCGACTTTACCACGCCGAGAAGTGATTTTAATGAGTCCTCAAGGTCAAACCATAAATCAACCTCTGTTGCGCGAATTGGCGACCAATTACGACCAATTGATAGTGATTTGTGGACATTATGAAGGGGTGGACGACAGGGTGCTAAATTTAGTCACTCGTGAGGTGTCTTTGGGTGATTTTATTCTGACTGGTGGAGAAATTCCGGCTATGGCTTTGATTAATGGGGTGGTGCGTCTGCTACCGGGAACGGTGGGTAAGGTGGAATCTCTCAAAGCCGAAAGTTTTGAGGAGGGGTTATTAGATTTTCCCCAGTACACTCGTCCAGCCAATTTTCGGGGTTGGAAAGTCCCAGATGTGCTGCTGAGTGGAAATCATGCGGAAATTGCTAAGTGGCGTTTCCAACAACAAATTCAACGTACTGCTTCCCGCCGTCCCGATTTGCTGGAACAATGGCAACAGGAGAAGCAGGGGGGCAGGGAGCAGGGGGCAGGGGAGGAATGACTAATGACCAACGACTAATAACTAATGACTATGAACATCAGAATTGGTAATGGCTACGATATTCACAGATTAGTGAGCGATCGCAATTTAATTTTAGGCGGTATTCACATTCCTCATGAACTCGGTTTGTTAGGACACAGTGATGCTGATGTGCTAACTCATGCCATCATGGACGCGATGCTAGGCGCTTTATCTTTGGGGGATATTGGTCATTATTTCCCCCCCACAGATCCTCAATGGGCTGGGGCTGATAGTCTTGTACTATTAACCCAAGTACACCAGCTAATTCGTGACCAAGGTTGGAAAATAGGCAATATTGATTCTGTGGTTGTTGCAGAACGTCCGAAATTAAAACCTCATATTTCTAAAATGCGAGATAGGTTAGCAGCAGTTTTAGAAGTAGAACCCAATCAAATTGGTGTTAAAGCTACTACTAATGAAAAATTGGGGCCAACTGGGAGAGAAGAAGGTATTTGTGCTTATGCTGTAGTTTTGTTGGTGGCGAGTGATTAGTTAAATTATTTACTGAACTAGAGGAAACAATGATATGGATATCAAATTTTCTGATAATATTCCACAATATCTCCCTGACATTGTGTTTAGGAACAGGAATGAAAATATTGTTTTATTAGTTGAAACAAAAGCCGAAAAACTAGAAAATATTTTCAAGCAAAATGCTATTTCTCAATTAAAAACATACTATTTGCAGAATATTAAACAGGATATAAAAAAAGATATTCCTTTCGGTATGTTAGTTGATTTGGAAGAAATTAATATTTTTTCATTGACTGAAGAGCAAAATATCAAAGATTCAATATCTCTGAAAACAAATGATATACTCAGCATCTACGATCCGGAATTTAGTCAAAAAAGAATATTTAATTTTCATCTAGAAACTCTTGTTCAATCTTGGCTAAGAGATTTAGCATATCATTGGAATTCAGATAGGCCACCAGCATATAATGAAGTAGCCAAAATTGGGTTGTTGTCATTAATAGAAGGAGAAGAACATACTTACATAATTAGGAAGTGAGTAACATATTTACACTTAGATAATTTTTATTAGGTTATTAGGAAAATTTAGGTGCTGATACTATACATAGAAACTAATATTATCATGGCTGTCGCCAAAGGAAGAGACTTAGAAGCAGAAAAGTTACTGCGTGATCCTCTTCCATCAATGCGTATGGCCATACCTGCTATTTGTTATATTGAAGCAATTAATACATACAGGAAGGATAAGGAATATCAATTAAAATTTCAAGCAGAAATGGATAAACAAATTAACGAATCAATACGTGATCAAACATCTATTCACGCTAAATCTTTTTCTCGGCATTTACAAAAAGCATCAATTGAAAACACACTATTATTAAATAATATTCAAAACCGTTTCTCTGAAATCATAAATTTATTAATTGAAAATGCAGAAAATATAAATTTTAATGGCAGTATAATTAAGGCAATTTCAGAGCAGATTTTCCTAGAGAAAGAAACTTTATTAATCAAGAATGACCTGATGGATAACTTGATATTACAGTGTATTTTGAATCATGCAAATCAGCATCCTAACCAGCGAAAAGTCTTCATAAGTGGTAACACTAATGACTTTGGGAAACAGAATGTGCAACAAATTTTAAATATTGCAGGTATAGAATACTTTGGCAATACTAAAAACTTTCTGGGTTGGTTAGAGTCTCAATCATCATAATTTAATTATTTTAGGTTAATAGGTTATGGCATTTATTAAAAACCTGGTCAATCACACAAAACGCTTTTGGGTACTCATAACTCTCCTGTCATTTACAGCGATTTCAATTACTGCTTGCAACCCAACTAAGCTGAAAAGTGATGCTGCTCAAGTCCCCCAATTAGTAACGAGTATTCTTAGTGATCCAAAAACTTTTAACTATGCGCTAAATTCAGATGCAACCAATATTTTTGGATATACTTATGAAGGATTAATTAGTCAAAATCCTATTACAGGTAAACTTGAGCCAAACTTGGCAGAATCCTGGCAAGTTTCTGATGATAAATTAAAAATTGTTTTCACTCTACGCGAGGGTTTGAAATGGTCTGACGGAAAACCACTCACGGTTGATGATGTGGTATTTACATACAATGATGTTTATTTGAATGAAGCCATACCAACAGATGTTAGAGACATTTTAAGAATTGGCAAAAATCGTAAACTCCCTATTATCAAAAAACTTGATGGCCGTCGAGTTGAATTTAGCGTAACAGAACCTTTTAGACCATTTCTGCAAAATTCTGGTGTTCCTATTTTACCTGCTCATGCTTTGCGAGAATCGTTAAAAAATAAAGACCAAGATGGGAAACCAACTTTTCTGACAAAATGGGGTGTTGATACTCCACCTGAGCAAATAATTGTTAACGGCCCTTATAAACTCGAACGTTACGATACCAGTCAACGTGTAATTTTTCGTCGTAATCCTTATTATTGGCGTAAAGATGCTCAAGGTAATCCCCAACCTTATATTCAACGTATTATCTGGCAAATTGTCGAATCAACAGATACTTCATTACTGCAATTTCGTTCTGGAGGATTAGATGCTGTAGGGGTGACACCTGATTACTTTTCTTTACTAAAAGTCCAAGAAAAACAAGGTAATTTTAAAATCGAAAATGGTGGTCCATCTACTAGTACTAGTTTTGTGCTTTTTAATTTGAACAAAGGTAAACGCGCAGGTAAGCCACTTATCGACCCGATCAAGTCACGTTGGTTTAATAGTGTAGAATTTCGGCAAGCAGTAGCCTATGCTATTGATAGACAAACCATGATCAATAATACGTTTCGTGGTTTGGGTAAAACACAAGATTCTCCAATTTCTGTCCAAAGTCCCTATTATCTTTCTCCAGAGAAAGGGCTAAAAGTTTACAGTTACAATCTAGAAAAAGCGAAGCAATTATTACTTAAAGCTGGCTTTAAATACAATGCTCAAAATCAACTAGAAGATGCTCAAGGAAACCGTGTGAGGTTTGCTTTGCTTACTAATGCAGGTAACAAAATTAGGGAAGCAATGGGTTCGCAAATTAAACAAGACTTGAGCAAAATAGGTATCCAAGTTGATTTCACGCCTTTGGCATGGAATACTTTTGTAGATAAGCTATCTAATACTCTAGATTGGGAAGCATCTTTGCTAGGTTTGACTGGAGGTTTAGAACCAAATGATGGCGCTAATGTTTGGTCTCCTGAAGGTGGATTACATATGTTTAATCAGAAACCACAAGCAGGACAAAAGCCGATAGAAGGATGGGAAGTTTCACCTTGGGAAGCAAAGATTCATGAACTTTATATTCAAGGCGCACAGGAGTTTGATGAAGCCAAGGTTAAAGAAATTTATGCCGAAAGTCAACGATTAACACAGGAGAATTTACCATTTATTTATTTGGTGAATCCTTATTCTATGACAGCTATCAGAAATCGCTTTGAAGGTATAAAATATTCTGCTCTTGGTGGTGCATTCTGGAACATTCATGAAATTAAAATTACAAAGTAGAAAATAGGGGACTGGGTAAAAGTTTTTCCCAATTACCGATTACCAATTACCAATTACCAATTACCAATTACCAAAAATTGCTGTGACTCAACCTGAAGCTTTGCGATCGCTCTTAGCAGCCGTCGCCAATGGTAAAATAACCCCAGATAGGGCATTCGACTCACTCAAAGACTTACACTATGAATCTGTAGGTGACTTTGCCAAAATTGACCACCACCGTCAATTAAGAACCGGGTTTCCAGAAGTGATTTGGGGACAGGGTAAAACACCTGATCAGATTGCTCAAATTATGGAAGTCATGCGTCAACGCGGTTCCGTAGTCATGGCCACCCGAATTGAACCAGCCATTTATGCCACGCTGCAACAGAAAGTAAAAGAACTGCAATACTACGAAATGGCGAGAATTTGTGCCATTAGTCCTGCCAGTATTGAACCAAGATTCACCGGAACAATTACTATACTTTCAGCGGGTACAGCCGATTTACCCGTAGCCGAAGAAGCCGCAGTTACAGCCGAACTTTCTGGTTTCCGTGTCCAGCGTCTTTGGGATGTCGGTGTAGCCGGAATTCACCGCTTATTGAATAACCGTCACTTAATTGATTCCGCGTCAGTATTAATTGTGGTAGCAGGAATGGAAGGGGCTTTACCTAGTGTGGTTGCAGGTTTGGCCGATTGTCCCGTAATTGCTGTTCCCACCAGTATCGGTTATGGTGCAAGTTTTTCGGGTTTAGCACCTCTATTAACAATGCTTAACTCTTGTGCAGCTGGTATAGGTGTAGTTAACATTGATAATGGCTTTGGTGCAGCAGTTCTCGCGGGACAAATTCTCCGAACTGCTGAAAAATTAAGCTTGGCATCACAGAAATATGAAAGTTGACAAAATCAAATAGAGACCGAGCGTCAATAATGCGTAATGTCGCTTAAACTTTAGATGTCATCGGCTACTGTAAATTGTCACAACCAGACCATATAAAATATGAACTACCTAAGTGTAAGTGATTCAATCTCTCAGTTACTTTGGCATTTGCCTGTAGATATCACTTTCCTCGCGCAACAAGTTCGTGATGCTGATCTTATGGGTCAGGTACAACGAAATTGGAACCACTTTGTCCAGACTGGACAAATTTGGGCTTTATTGATTGGTTTGATTATTGGCTATATGCTCAAAAGTCTAACAAGTTACGGTTAAGGTAATTTTAGATTTTAGATTTTGGATTGGTACTGAATTCAAAGTCTAAAATCGCCAATTGTGATTTCCTCTTCCTTCTAATTTATGACCGAATATGACCGAAAAACAAACTTGGAGCCAGCGGTTTGAATCCGCGTTACATCCGGCAATCGCTCGTTTTAATGCCAGTATAAGTTTTGATATTCAACTTATAGAATATGACATCACTGGTTCCCAAGCTCATGCCAAAATGCTGGCTCATACAGGGATTATTTCTCCAGAAGAAGGAGAAGAATTAGTTACAGGTTTAGAACAAGTCCGCCAGGAATACCAAGAAGGCAAATTTCAGCCGGGTATTGATGCTGAAGATGTACATTTTGCCGTAGAAAAACGACTGACTGAAATTATTGGCGATGTTGGTAAAAAGCTACATACTGCCCGTTCTCGTAATGATCAAGTAGGTACTGATACCAGACTCTACCTCCGCGACCAAATTACCCAAATTCGTCAGTATTTACGGGAATTTCAAACTGTATTACTGGAAATAGCTGAAAAAAACGTTGAAACTCTGATTCCTGGCTATACTCACCTGCAACGCGCTCAACCAGTGAGTTTAGCCCACCATCTGTTGGCGTATTTTCAAATGGCACAACGTGATGGGGAACGCTTAGGAGACGTTTATAAACGAGTGAATATTTCTCCTTTGGGTTGCGGCGCTTTAGCGGGAACTACTTTTCCCATTGACAGACACTACACAGCAAAACTATTAGATTTTGATAGTGTTTATGCTAACAGTTTGGATGGAGTGAGCGATCGCGATTTTGCGATCGAATTCCTTTGTGCAGCAAGTCTGATTATGGTTCACCTCAGCCGTCTCTCAGAAGAAGTAATCCTCTGGTCATCAGAAGAATTTCGCTTTGTCACCCTCAAAGATAGCTGTGCCACAGGTTCCAGCATCATGCCCCAAAAGAAAAATCCCGACGTTCCCGAATTAGTGCGCGGGAAAACAGGACGTGTCTTTGGTCATCTCCAAGCCATGCTAGTAATTATGAAAGGGCTACCCCTGGCATATAACAAAGACCTACAAGAAGACAAAGAAGGTATATTTGACAGCGTTAACACCGTTAAAGCCTGTTTAGAGGCCATGACAATTTTAATGCGGGAAGGGTTAGAATTTCGCACCCAACGCCTTGCCCAAGCAGTCACAGAAGACTTTTCTAATGCTACCGATGTCGCAGACTATCTAGCTGCTAGGGGAGTACCTTTCCGGGAAGCTTACAACATGGTGGGCAAAGTTGTGAAAACCAGTATAGCCGCAGGTAAATTGCTCAAAGATTTGACATTGGCGGAATGGCAACAAATACACCCAGCGTTTGCAGCCGATATTTATGAAGCAATATCCCCCCGTCAAGTAGTTGCAGCCCGTAATAGCTACGGTGGTACTGGTTTTGCCCAAGTTAAGCAAGCTATCCTCGCAGCCCGGACTCAAATCAATACTTAGTCAGTACTGAGTATTGAGTACCGAGTACCGAGTACCGAGTACCGAGTGGTGAGTGCTGAGTTGTATTCATTTTCTGCCTCCTGCCTCCTGCCTCCTGCCTCCTGACTCCTGCCTGGTCACTGAGCTTGCGATGCCCTGAGCTTGTCGAAGGGTCGAAGTGCTGCCTCCTAGTCCTAACGAAAAGACTTATTCAGCAACCCCTAAATAAGTAAGGGCGTACAAATAAAATAAATGTACGCCCGAAGATAAAACATTAATTCAAGAGTAGTTATTTAAACAGTTAATTCATTTCAGCCCCATCAACTGCTGCTGCTCCTGTTCCTTCTTCTTCTTCACTCTTAGGTGGTCTTTGTTGGAACCTTCTTTGCATTCTTCCTGTAGTCGTCCGTTTACGAAACTTTCTGGCATAAGCCTGGTTCCGTAGCGCCTTTTCTTTTTTTGGATTACGGCGCTTGGCCATATTCACCTCATGAATAAACAACAAAAAAATCGGCATCTAGGCAATATCAGCTACCGATGTTATTGATATACTTTTAGCCTAGTGCAGAAAATCAATATACTTGAAACAGTATACTAGTCTACCGTATTACAGGAGTCTATGTCAAGCTAAATTTAGAATTATTTCTGCAAAAGTGAAAATTTAGATGTAATTCATCTATCCGTGAGATTACAAGTGGTTTCTTGATTTCCACAAAAATATAGATGCGATACAAACACCTGTTTAGTTAGAGAATTAGTCAATAATTCAAACCAGCAATACATTTGAGAAATTCAGCTTTTTGGGCAAATTTTCCTGAATTTATTTTGCTAACATATAGCAATCCTAAATCATAAACCCTAGTTCTTCGACTGCGGCAGCATAGGTCTATGTTCAGTACTAGGGAACTAGAAAGTACAGTACAAAAATTTGCAGTTTAAACATCCTTGCTATTTTTACACCAGTGATCCAGTCAACACGTTCTTTATGGCACTTTGGACAAACAGTATTGGGTATTATATTTCGACATCCCATTACTGGTACTAGTGTTATCCCGATTTTACCTGATGGTCGAATTGTGCTAATTCGACGGCGAGATGATGGTTGCTGGTCTTTGCCTGGTGGTATGGTGGACTGGGGAGAGGATATTCCTAATGCAGTCCGTCGGGAGTTAATGGAGGAAACCGGACTTGAGTTATTGAAAATTCGGCGTTTGGTTGGAGTTTACTCTGCACCAGATCGAGATCCTAGAATTCATTCAATTTGTATTGCGGTTGAAGCTGAAGTACAAGGAGAAATGAAGGTTAATGACTCCTTAGAAGTATTGCAAATTCAAGCTTTTTCTCCTAGTTCCCTACCTCAACCACAGATGTCTCATGACCATGCTCGCCAGTTACAAGACTATTTAAATGGTTTAACAACATTGGCATAATAAAAGGTAAGTATTCAGGATAGAGAATACTCCAAGTCAGGAGAATAAAGGCTTTATTAGTCAAATTTGATGATTTTGATAAAATCTCACTTCTCTCTATTCTGCATTTCATAAGCATTCTGAACCGCAGGTCTGCGTAGCGTCTCCTGACTCCTGACTCCTGAATTCTTACAATAAAAGTTGGAGATTTTAGATTTTGAATTTTAGATTTAATCTGTAATCTATCATTTAATATCTAGAATCTGTTAACAGTTAGTGCATAAGTTAATATGAGTATGCTATTTCGTAACTCCCGGAGAAAACTTTCTCAAGGGCTATTGTTTTGGCTTGAAGTTGGTGAAGGAACTCCAGTAATTTTTTTGCATGGTGCTTGGAATGATAGTAATCAATGGGTATCAGTCATGCGATTACTTTCTCAAGATATCCATTGTTTGACACCTGATTTATTAGGTTTTGGTGAATCAGAAAACCCTAATATTCACCATTCAATAGATTTACAAGTAGATTGTTTAGCTGAATTACTCCAAGCTGTGAAATTAGAAAAAGTCTTTTTTGTCGGAGATTCTATAGGGGCTTGGATTGCAGCTAGTTATGCTTTAAAGTATCCAGAACAAGTATCTGGTTTAGTACTGTTAGAACCAGAGGGTGTAGGGATATCAGGACAAGAACAAAGTTGGCAAAAAATGCTGCAATTGTTTAATTGTTCACCGCTCTTAGTCAAAATTTTACGCTTACTAAAACCTTTAATTAAATTAATTGGTTGGGAACAAAAAATTACTGAAGACTTACAACTAAGACAAAAATTGTTGCAATATCCTACAGCTTGTCACTTACTATTTAACCGACAGCAAGCAGAAATTGAGGCAGAGTTATTACAAAATCGTTTGTACTCCCTAGAAGTACCTTGTTTAATTTTGCAAGGTGGTCAAGATACAGCAAATGCTTTAGCTAAAAGTAATGCTTATGCGCGACTGATTCCTAAAGCTGAGTTAAAGATAATTGCCCATGCAGAAAATAATTTACCAGAATCTTGTGCTGGGGTTGTAGCTGGATATATTCGGGATTTTGTTAAGGAAAATTGGTAATTGCTAATTTATATGGTGGCTCGTTAAAGCAAGGCTCAAATTAAACAATTTTATCTAAAGTTTGCTGCCAATCTTCGACAAATATTCCTTCGCTTGCAAATCGTGATATGTGTTTTAAATTGGTTGTCACAACAATAACTTCATCAAAACTCTTTAATTGAATAATTGCCTGAGCAGCAAGAATAACATCACCGTCTAAACTGTCATTACTTGCTGTCGGTTTTCCTTGGTTTCTTACCCATGCCCATAACTCTGCTGCTTTTCGCATTGTTTCAGGAGTTATGGGAATCAGAAACATTTGGCTTAGTGCATCGAGACGCTCTAAACTCTTTTTCTTTTCTTCTCTGATTAGTTCACGTCGAAGCTCATAGTCGGCTATTTCTGGCACACGTATTGCAGTTTTATTCTCTCGTAAAGATTTCAACCATTGCTGTACTTTTGGGTCTATTTTTGGATGGCTAACTTTACTCAATGGATGAGTATCTAACAATACAACTCTACTTTTGGGTGGTTGGATAAACGGTAATGTCATTTCACTCATTTTTGCTGCTACAGTGAAACCCTATTTTGGTTTAAAGCAGCTTCGATCTGAGGATAGTTTTCTTGATCATAATTTGATTCATCAGCCATCCATTCATCTACAAGTTCTATAATTTTTTCTAATGAATTATCATTTTCTTGTTGTGTACTGCTGACTGGTTCTATTTTGAAGGGCATTCCGATGCTGTTAGTTGATATGGGTTGTGCCTTCCCTACATAGCATATAGCAGTGGGCGTGAAGCCTAAGCTAGATTGATTTTGATAGACGGAGGATATTTTATTGTGAATCAAAGCATCAACTTTTGCCCTAACATCTAGTAGCTCCTCTACAGAAAGAGCATCTAACTGCTGCATAATAACATCAATCATTAATGTTTTAGGCATAATTTCATGAGGTGTAAACTGCTATCTCTATTCTATGCTATCTGTAACTTGTTATGTTTATTTACTTTAAAAATTCATATTTCTATTAACTATTCCCAAATAAGATTTTTCCCATTCCTAAAAAAATCAAGTTTTTTTCGGCAATTAACCTTGCTGCTATGTCTGGAAATCTGGCTTGTAAATAGGTTGTTAACAAATTACTATCTCCTCCGGTAATTACGATTTTGCTGTCAGGAAATAAAGACAACCAAGATTCTACAAAATCTTTAATTCCTGCTAACAATGTGTAAATTACTCCACTTTGAATTGCATCTGGTGTGTTCATGGCAAAACGTGGTGGTAGTTCTATTATTTCCTTAATTTCTAATAATGGTAATTGTCCGGTTTTTTGACCGAGTGTTGTTAGTTGTAAACCTAAACCTGGCAAAATTGCGCCTCCAATTAAACGCTGATTTGCATCTGTACCTGTAAAAGTCAGTGCTGTACCGGCATCAATCACTAATATGGGAAATCCCCATTTTTTGCCGGCTCCATACAAAGCAAGGGCGCGGTCAATTCCTAGAGTGGGATACATACCCTGGAGAGGGATGTTGTTTAAGGTAATTAAGCGCACATTAGGGTAAGTTTGCCAAAGTTGTGTTTGGCTAGGAACTACGGAGGCTAAAACGAGAGTTATGGGGAGATGGGGAGAGAGGAAGATGGGGAGAGAAGAAGATGGGGTAAGAGGAAAAGTATTCGTTTGAGCTAACTGTTGTATATCAAACTCTGATATATGGGGTGTATGCCAGGTTGAGTGGAGAGTTTGGTTGATAAACAAAGCCCAATGCAAGCGGGAATTACCAATCATCAATGCTAACCAACGGTTTTCGTTCACAGTTTTAAGTTTCTTAAGTCAGCCATAGGTTTTTTAAGAAAAACTAACATTCAACCCGTGTCACAATAAAGCAAGAGGAATAAATACTCATTTTGTCAAGGAGGGGAGTTATGGTGTTACTCACCGATAAACATGAAGGGCAGGGAAATCCAGCCTCGGAAAAACGGCTCACCATACAGACTGTAGAGATTGCTGAAGATACGACGGCGATTAGGTCTTTGGATTGGGATCGCGATCGCTTTGATATCGAGTTTGGTTTGCAAAATGGTACAACGTATAACTCATTTCTCATCCGTGGTGAGCAAATTGCTTTAGTTGATACGTCTCACGAAAAATTTCGTAAGCTCTATTTTGATACACTCACGGGTTTAATCAATCCTGAAGAGATAAATTATTTAATTATCAGCCATACAGAACCAGACCACAGCGGCTTGGTTAAAGATTTGCTGCAAATGGCTCCTGATATTACTGTAGTCGGTTCTAAGGTAGCGATTCAGTTTTTAGAAGATTTGGTACATCGTCCTTTTAAACGCCGAATTGTCAAAAATGGTGATCGCTTGGATTTAGGAAACGGACACGAATTTGAATTTGTAATCGCTCCTAATTTACACTGGCCTGACACCATTTTCAGCTTTGACCACAAAACCCAAACTCTCTTCACCTGCGATGCTTTTGGCTTGCATTACTGCACAGAAAGCACTTTTGATGATGACTTGGCAGCAATTGAAGAAGATTTTAAATATTACTACGATTGCTTGATGGGGCCAAATTCCCGTTCCGTGTTGTCGGCGATGAAGCGGATGGCAGAATTGAAAACTATCAAGATGATTGCTACTGGACACGGGCCGTTACTCTACCATAATGTCGAGGAACTAACCGGACGTTATCGCAGTTGGAGTCAAGGACAAACCAAAGCCGAAACACCAGTGGGGATATTTTACGTTTCCGAGTATGGCTATAGCGATCGCTTGGCGCAATCAATCGCCAATGGTATCGCTAAAACTGGCGTAGCGGTGGAAATGGTCGATTTGGGTGGAACGGTTGATTTACAAGAGTTGCGAGAGCTTGTAGGACGCTGTACAGGTATAGTTGTGGGAATGCCCCCAGCCACTGAAAACCCCTCAATTCAAGCTGCACTTAGCACCGTTTTAGGTTCTGCAAAAGAAAAACAAGCGATCGGTATTTTTGAAACCGGTGGTGGAAATGATGAACCAACTTACCCACTATTAAATCAATTCCGGGCTGCGGGTTTGAGTGTTGCTTTCCCCGTGATTGAAATTCGGGAAACACCGACAGACAACACCTTCAAAAAATGCGAAGAAGCCGGAACCGACTTAGGACAGTGGGTAACAAGAGACAAAAGCATCAAAGCCATGAAATCCCTCGGTGCTGACTTAGATAAAGCCTTGGGGAGAATTAGCGGCGGTTTGTACATCATTACTGCCAAAAAAGGCGATGTATCTAGCGCCATGTTAGCTTCTTGGGTAAGTCAAGCCAGCTTTAAACCATTAGGGTTTTCCATTGCAGTAGCCAAAGACCGAGCGATTGAATCACTCATGCAAGTAGGCGATCGCTTCGTTCTCAATGTATTAGAAGAAGGCAACTATCAACCATTGATGAAACACTTCTTAAAACGGTTCGCTCCCGGTGCAGATCGTTTTGAAGGAGTCAAAACCCAACCAGCAGAAAATGGCGCACCCATTTTAGGTGATGCCCTAGCATACATGGAATGTGAAGTAGTCAGCAGAATGGACTGCGGCGATCACTGGGCAGTATTCAGCACAGTCTACGCTGGAAGAGTATCAAATCCTGACGCACTTACAGCAGTTCACCACCGCAAAGTCGGAAACCATTATTAAATCATTCTTTCTTGTCCCCCCTCCTCGCTTGCGGGGAGGGGGCTAGGGGGAGGGGTGTTATCGCTGTGGGAAAACGATTAGAGCCTAAATAACACCAACGATTAATATCAAATGATTCAATATCATAAGATAACGGGTTTAGGAAAAGGGGTTCCTGTCCCTTGGCAAAGTCCACCAGAACTCTGGAAACAACTTAAACCTTTAGCCCGACAGATGCGAACAGAAGCCACATTAGCAGAAAACCTACTTTGGCAAAAATTAAAAAATAAGCAACTGCTAGGTTTTAAGTTTCGTCGTCAGCAGGTTATTGATAGATTTATAGTTGACTTTTATTGCCATGAAGTCAAATTAGTAATTGAGGTAGATGGCGAAATTCACAATTACACTCAAGTAGAAGATGCTATTCGACAAGAGTTTTTAGAGTCTTTTGGTTTGCGGGTGATCAGGTTTAATAATGAGGATGTTTTGTTAAGGATAGAAGGTGTTTTAGAAGAAATTTCGCGTTGGTTGCAATAAAACCCCACCCCTAGCCCCTCCCCGCAAGCCTACGGTGTACACACAAGTCTGAAAATTCCTACTAGTACTTGGTTTCGTCATCTAGTTTGAGGTTGTGCGATCGCTCTGGAAGCCTGTCATTGCGTTCGCGTTAGCGTCTCGTAGAGAGGAAGAACGACGAAGCAATCGCAAAAGCCCACCGGATTATGTGATTACTTCGCTCCGCTCGTAATGACAATTCAAGGGGTCTATAACGCCTAAAACCCTTGCAGATAGTACTTGTGTGTACACCGTAGGCAAGCGAGGAGGGGAACAAGAAGGAAGACAGACTTTTATTCATAAATTCTTGATTTGATTGAATCTTTTAAGGAAATAAAACCATGCCAGAAAATACTAAGCCCCGTGATGTTCAAATATTGCCAATTGGAACAGATACAACAATATTAAGATCGCGCAGTTGGACAAGGTTACGATTTGAAATAGAATACGCTTTAGCTAAAGGTACAACGGCGAATTCTTTTTTAATTCAAGGTGATAAAATTGCCTTAATTGACCCACCTGGGGAAACTTTCACCGAAATTTATCTCCAAGCTTTACAACAACGGATTGATATTAAAGCTGTTGATTATGTAATTCTTGGTCACGTCAATCCTAACCGGGCTGCGACATTAAAAGCTTTACGAGAAATTGCCCCACAAATTACTTTTGTTTGTTCCAATCCCGGAGCGATAAATTTAAAAGCAGCATTGGAAAATCAGGATTTACCAATTTTGGTAATGCGGGGAGATGAGACCCTAGATTTAGGTAAAGGACATGATCTGCAATTTATTCCTACACCTAATCCCCGTTATGCAGATGAACTTTGTACTTATGATCCCCAAACAGAAATATTATTTTCTGATAAGTTATTTGGGGCGCATATTTGCGGCGACCAAGTATTTGATGAAGGTTGGGAAGTCTTTAACGAAGATAGGCGTTATTATTTCGATTGTCTCATGGCTCCCCATGCCAGACAAGTAGAAACAGCTTTAGATAAATTGGCAGATTTACCAATTAGATTATACGCCACTGGTCACGGACCCTTGGTAAGATATGCCCTACAAGAATTAACCCACTCTTATCGGGAATGGACTCAACAGCAAACCAATGCTGATATGAGGGTGGCTTTGATTTATGCTTCCGCTTATGGGAATACTGCAACTGTAGCTCAAGCGATCGCACGTGGTATAACCAAAGCAGGTGTTAGTGTCGAGTCAATTAACTGCGAATTTACCGAACCCGAAGAAATCAAAGCCGCAGTTGAAAAGTGCGCCGGTTTCGTCATTGGTTCTCCCACATTAGGTGGACACGCACCCACACCAGTCCAAACAGCTTTAGGAATTGTTCTTTCTACCGCCACAAATAATAAATTAGCTGGTGTTTTCGGTTCCTTTGGTTGGAGTGGAGAAGCGGTTGATTTAATTGAAGGGAAACTCAAAGACGCAGGTTACAGATTTGGTTTTGACACCATTCGCGTCAAGTTCAAACCCAATGAAGTCACCTTACAAACCTGCGAAGAAGCCGGAACCGATTTCGCCCAAGCACTAAAACGCGCTGCGAAAAGAGCAGTTGTGGCTAAACAACCTGCAACTAATGTAGAACAAGCGGTTGGTCGGATAGTTGGTTCTCTGTGTGTAGTCACCGCTACTCAAGGAGAAGTGAAAACCGGGATGTTAGCATCTTGGGTGACACAAGCCAGCTTTAACCCTCCTGGTTTAACCATTGCGGTAGCTAAAGAACGGGCTATGGAAACTCTAACCTACACTGGTAATCAATTTGTCGTCAATATTTTGGCTGAAGGCAGAGAAATACGTAAGCAGTTCATGAAGGTTTACGCCCCCGGACAAGATAGATTTGCGGGTTTGGAAACAGAAGAAGCTAGTAATGGCGGTATTATTCTCAACGGTGCTTTAGCTTACCTGGAATGTTCTGTTCAAAGTCGTATGGAAGCCGGTGATCATTGGTTGGTTTATGCGACTGTTAATGATGGGAAAGTGTTAAATCAAGATGCTGTGACTGCTGTACATCATCGGAAATCGGCGAGTTATTATTAAGAACCTCACCCCTAGCCCCTCCGCTGTTTCGTGGAGGGGTAATTTATTTACCCATTTGGCCTAATTCTTCTCGTAATACTCGCCGTAGGGTTGCTTCTAAGGGTTCACGGCTTTGTTGAATATACCCAAGCAAAGCATCATTAATCAATGTTTGGTAATTTCCCCCACCTGCTTGGTGTACTTGCTCACGAAACCATGCCAGTATTTCATCATCTAGGCGAATTGTAATCCGAGTTTTTCCCGGTGGTGTGGGTTCAATCGCACCCCGTTTACCTTGACTAAAATTATACTCAGTTTCCATAGTTTATTCTTCCTCATATTATATGCACATTTGTACATACTAACAAAGTAGGAATGCTCAGTTAATAAAATTGTAGCGACTGTCTTAATTGTCAAGCGATCGCTTTCCTCCCCCCAAGCATCGCATTTTTGGAGTTTGGACAAAGGTGATGTAAATGCAATATGCAGGAAACTAAAAAATATATTTCATAAATTTTATTTTTATGCTATGTTTACCAGCCTTGCAAAAAAATAAAATCATTAAACCGTGTTTAATCCCTCGTTCCCAGACTCCGGCTGGGAATGCCTAATTTACATTGTACAATGTGAATAACAGAACAATTCTATTGTCTACCAGAACGAACTGCCCCCAAACCCAGAAAAAAAGCCACTTTACCCGATTTTGTGCTGGTAGTTGTGATTGTAGAATCTCAAGAAGACAAGGAAAAAATATTTGCTCGTTTGCTCGTTCCCAGACTCCGGCTGGGAATGCCTATCAGGAGGCTCTGCCTTCAACCCCAGAATACAAGCCACTTTACCCGATTTTGTAATGGTAGTTGAATCAGATCCTCATCAACGTAAAGTTAGTCAAATTCTAGAATTAGATTAACAAATTAGTTTAGATTCTACAATATGAATAACAATGTGATATATTAAAGATGTCAATAAAAAAAGGGCAGACTGTTTCGCAGCCTACCCAGGTTCATTACAAAGATACGAAAAGTAGTTACAGCTACTTAGACGTACTTTTTATTTGTTGGTATTAATCCATCTCCCTAAAATTTGCTCAATTGAACTGAGCATCAAAACACCGGAGTTAGCAGTTTCAGCGAGCTTATTAAAGATGAAAGCTAAGATAAGCAAAGCTAAAACAACTAGAACATAGTTTTTCATTCTGGTTGTTCCTTATTTTAATTTTACCTCATTCAACATTCTGCTTGATTGAGGAATTCTGCGTAAATATAAAAATTTACACTAATAACAGTATAACTCAAATTCATCAAAATCGAAAAAGTAATTTTTTTATTTGATGTGCAAAATTGTGATGCGATGAAGTTTTGCTAAACAAGTCTGTTGATTCTGAAAATTTCAACCCAGAACAATTGCACTAATAACCTGAAATGAATACCGTCACCTTAAACCTAGATCCAATTATTCGCCTTACAGATGATCAGTTTTACCAACTCTGTATGGCCAATAAAGATGTAAGCTTAGAACTTAATGCACAGGGAGAATTAATTATTGTGCCACCAGTAGGAGGAGAAAGCGGCCGTAGTGAATCTGATTTAAATTTTAAAGTCAGTCTTTGGAATCATCAAACTAAATTAGGAATAGTATTTAGTTCCTCAACAGTATTCCGACTTCCCAATGGTGCAAAACGTTCACCTGATGTAGCTTGGATAAAACTAGAACGCTGGGAAGCACTAACAGCAGAAGAACGGGAAAAATTTCCCCCACTCACACCAGATTTTATTATTGAACTGAGATCAAAAACCGATAGATTGAAAACCCTGCAAGAAAAGATGCAGGAATATATAGATAATGGTTTGCGTTTGGGCTGGTTAATTAATCCCCAAGACAAACAAACAGAAATTTACCGACCTGGAAAACCTGTAGAAATCGTTCAACTTCCTGCTGTACTTTCTGGAGAAGACGTTTTACCAGGATTTGAATTACAGCTTTAAAATTAAATTTAAAATTAAAAACCAAAAAAGTAACCCACCCCGCAGCCGGAATGGGTTACTTTTATTTAACGCAATTTAACGGTTTGGCCGATAGAGCGTCGTAGTTACTACTTAGTAGCGACCACGACCGCCGCCACCGCCGCCACCACCGCCGTATCCACCGCGACCGCCGCCGCCGCCGCCACCGCCGAAGGAACCACCACGGTCTTCTTTGGGCTTGGCTTTATTAACTTTCAAGTCGCGACCCATCCATTCAGCACCGTCAAGTGCTTCGATAGCCGCTGTTTCTTCTGCTTCTGTACCCATCTCTACGAAAGCAAAACCGCGTACACGGCCTGTTTCACGGTCAGTGGGGATCTGAACACGCTTTACAGAACCGTATTCTGCAAAGACCTGTGTTAAAGCATCCTGTGTAACTTCGTAAGAAAGATTACCTACGTAAACCGACATATTATGTCTCCAAAATCACGGGTTTGTAGAGATTTAGATTTCGGAGAGCAGTCTGTAAATACCACAAGTGGAAAGCCTGTCAATACTAACAACAAAACACTAATCGCCGAATTAATTCTCTCCACAATCATTACATATAAACCGGCTTTTTGGGTGAAAATTTCACAAAATTTTTATAAACTTTTTTATCAGCCCTTGCAAACTGCTTACTGGCTGGTATTTCAACCCAATTGGTGAGCGGTGAAGACAAGCCTAGCCAGGATAGATAAATAGAAGTTTTCCGCTAAATTATCCATTGATTCCCTCATAAGTTCCAATTTTAGCGGAGGCCAAGGATTTTATGCCTGGTTGCAGAATGAGGTTATTGAATTGCAACCAATTGGCTAGAACTGGCAACACCTAACTGCTAATCCGCTTTTCCAAGTATTGCCCAATCATCAGTTGCTCACCAGCACGGGAAATTATACTCTGTCTGGTGCGGTATTTATTACCAATGAGTTTGATTTCTTCTTCAAAGACTGAGTTGTTGTACTCAGTTCGCAAACACATGGTTTGGGGATTGGGGAAATAAAATTGGGCGGTAACTGGTTTAGTTGTAGCAAAACCGCGATCGCGATACAAAATCTTTCCCAACACACCAAACACCGTCATCCCAGTCGATTCTTTTCTGGTTGTGTGTATATCAGTGCTTTCCCAAGTGACTTTAGCACCACAAGTCAAAATCTCTAAATTTGGCAAATCATGTAACTGAGCCAGTTTTTGCAATTCATCTTCCCCCTGTTCTAAAAACCGGATGGTAATCATACTCACCATCTCTTGAGTTTCTCCTTGGGGTAGGGTGTAATAGCGCCGTTCAGATCGCCAATCACCTACTGATGCTAGGAAAAACTCTGCAATCTCCTGTTGATCAGCAGTTTGGATAATTTTAAGCGGTGATGTCACTTATTACCTTCCTCATCTAAACAGTGAATAAGTTGCTTTCGTGCCTGTATTTTTTCTGCTCCGTAAGTCCATATCCTTGTGATGATTCTGGACTTATCCTATGATGGCAACAAAGGCAATAATTGTTTACTATTTGTAATGTTTACACAAAATACTCAAAAATACTAGTCCTGGAGGCACATTTCGGATAAGGAAATAGAAATGGTAAAACCGCTAACCAATTAAGTAGAAAGAACGGCGTAAGCCTTACTGCTGATAGCACAGCATGGCAAAAGCGATGGTTTGATATTTTTGTTTTTTCATCCCACCTACTCAAATCATGACTAATTACCTATTACCTTTTGCTGACAAAATCTTTATACTTATTTTATAGTTTCTGGGATCATTAGAAATTATATACATCTATATCCTCTGGATATAGTAAAAATTCTGTCAGTTTTATTTAGTAAAAAAAGTAATTGGGGATACATAAGTAGCATGAAAAATCTAAATTTTTATCGCTATTTTTTGTCATTCGTATCTATTGAAAATTACTTGCTAATAAACTGCGATTTGAGTGCAAAGACTCCCTCAATTGGAGAAAGATTCATGATTTTGGACGGAAATAAGTCAGAAAAACAGGTGAAAAGCCCCACTTCTCTAGTTGCCAGCCCAGTCATGAATGGCCATAGTTTATTAATATTCTGTTTACTGGGATTATTGACAGCAAGTTGTGGTTCATTGCCAAAAGAATCAGCTGAAGCGCAGTCTAGGCAACCGGGTGGTAGAGAAAGAGGTAACAATGAAACTGCTGTAGATGTAGCGATCGCACAGACAAACTTATTAAGCCCCTCAGCAGAATATATAGGTAACACCACAGCATTTCGGATAGTTTCAGTGCGATCGCAAGTAGAAGGGCGACTACTAGCATTAAATCTAGACGTTGGGGATACAGTCCAACGAGGACAAATCATCAGCCAGTTAGATGATGTTCTCCTCAAGACAGGATTACAGCAAGCAGAAGCAGAACTAGCATCCCGTCAATCAGAAGTCGCCAGGGCGATGACCCAGGTAAGTAATGCAAACGCCGAAGTAGAAAAAGCGCGGTTAGAAGTAGTACAAGCCAAAGCAGATTCCCAAAGACAACAAAAATTATTGAAAGAAGGCGCAATTTCCGAACAAGTCGCCCAACAAGCTCAAACCAAAGCTCAAACCGCAGCCCAAGCCCTACAAGCCACAATTGAACAAGTCAGAACCGAAAAGCAAGCCGTCGCAGCCGCCCAAGGTATAGTATTTGCCCAACAAGCAGCAGTTTCTGCCGCCAAAGAACGCCGTTCATACTCCCGCTTAATTTCCCCCATTACTGGCATAGTCACAGAAAAAGTCACAGAACCAGGTAATCTCCTCCAACCAGGTAACGAAGTCTTAAAAATTGGTGACTTCAGTCGAATTAAAGTCGTAGTCCAAGTATCTGAATTAGAACTAGGAAAAATTCAGGTTGGACAATCTGTAAAAGTGCGACTAGATGCTTTTCCAGAGACAAATATCATGGGTAGAGTTACCCGTATTTCTCCAACCGCCGATAGTACAGCCCGTTTAGTACCCATAGAAGTAGTAATTCCCAATAGCGGTGGAAAAATTGGTAGTGGACTACTAGCGCGAGTCAATTTTACTTCTGGGACACCACAGCGAGTCGTAGTGTCACAAACAGCAATTACTGATTCCCAAAGACAAACACGACAAGAAGAAAACAATGGCAAAATATTTGTCTTGGATGAAAAAGACGGTAAACCCAAGGTCAAAGAAAGAACAGTAACTTTAGGGAAAACAGCAAACGGTAAAGTAGAAATTCTTTCTGGCTTACAACCAGGAGAAAGTTATGTTGTTCGCAGTAGTCAGCCATTAAAAGATGGTGCAGTTGTGAAATTATCAATTTTGTCAGAAAAATAACAACAAGCTGGAAAAATGCAGACAACAAACACTAACAACGGCTTTAGTATCAGTGCTATTTCTATCCGCCAACATATTGGCACACTCATGCTCACCTTGGCTGTGATTGTCATGGGCGTATTTTTCATCATTCGTTTACCTGTAGATTTACTTCCATCTATTACCTATCCCCGCATTGGGGTGCGGATAGAAGCCCCAGGGATTTCTCCAGAGGTAGCAGTTGATGAAGTCACCAAACGTTTAGAAGAGGCCTTTTCCGCGACTGAAGGTGTAATTCAGGTTTTTTCCCAAACCCGTGAAGGTCAAATTAGTTTGGATTTATACTTTCGACCGGGAGGAAATATTGACCAAGCCCTCAATGATGCCACAGCATCCTTTAACCGGTCTAGAAACCAATTACCAGATAATATTGGAGAAGCACGGGTATTCAAAATTGATCCTTCCCAATTACCTGTTTATGAATTTGCCATCACTTCACCCACCCTTAAAGGTGTTGATTTACGAGTTTTTGCCGAAGAAGAACTAGCCCGTGAATTGGGTGTGGTAGAGGGAGTTGCCGGGGTCAGTGTATCGGGAGGAGTGAAGGAAGAAGTCAGGGTAAATATTGATTTAGACCGCCTCCAAGCCGTTGGTGTGGGTTTGACAGATGTACTCAATGAACTCCAAAACCGCAACCAAGATATTTCCGGTGGTCGGATTTTAGGAACAAATTCAGAAGCTTTAACCCGGACTGTGGGACGCTTCCAAAGTGCTGATGAACTTAATAATCTTTCTTTTGAAGTATCCGCGCCAAATTCTGCTATCAAAAATCGTGTTTACTTGCGAGACTTTGCTGAAGTTATTGATGGCTCAGAAAAACAGCGAGTCTATGTTTTTCTCAATGGCGAAGAAGCAGTAAAAGTCAGCGTTCAAAAACAGCCAGATGCTAACACCATCAACGTTGTCGATGGCGTGAAAAAACGTCTAGCAGAACTGCAAAAAGGGGGTGTGATTCCTCAAGAAGCAAGTCTCACAGCTACCTTAGATGAATCGAAATTTATCCGTGATTCCATAGCGAATGTGACTACTTCTGGGTTAATTGGCTCAGGTTTAGCTGCGATCGCAGTTTTACTCTTTTTGGGTTCTCTACGCCAAACCTTTATTATTGTTGTCGCCATTCCCCTAGCATCTTTGACAGCAATTATCTTAATGGGTTTATTTGGCTTGTCACTTAACGTTTTTAGCTTAGGTGGTTTAGCATTAGGCGTGGGAATTGTGGTTGATAATTCCATCGTCATGTTAGAAAACATAGCTGAGGGAATTAATCAAGCAAAAATTCGCAATCAAGACTCAAAATTATCAGTTTCGTCAATTATTCAGCAATCTGAAGACAGCAGCCGAGAAGTAGAATCAGCTTTAGTTGCTTCCACCAGTACTAATTTAGTTGCAGTATTGCCATTTTTATTAATTGGTGGTTTTATCTCATTACTCTTCAACGAGTTAATTCTCACCATCAGTTTTTCCGTAGCGGCTTCAATTTTAATTGCCGTTACCGTTGTTCCCATGCTGACATCGCGCTTATTAAGTCTACCCTTTTCCAGTTCCCTCAATAATTTTTGGCCACTGCGGGTATTTAATAGCCGTTTTGAGGCAGCAACAAGAGCTTATAGTAGTTTTTTAAGTGGTATATTGCGCTGGAGATTGTTGACAATTGCGATCACAATTATCTTATTAGGTGGTGGTAGCTTTTGGATAGCGCCTCAACTTCCCCAAGAAATTCTCCCCCGCATCAATACCGGACAAGTCAACTTAATTGCTCAGTTTCCCCCCGGTATACCCTTAGAAACTAACCAAAAAGTCATGAAAGCTGTAGATGACATTCTCCGTCAACAGCCAGAAACGGAATATGTATTTTCTACAGTTGGCGGTTTTCTTTTTGGTAACAATAGCAGTGCTAACCCTCTGCGAAGTTCCAGTACTATTACCCTTAAACCAGGCTCAAACGTAGAGACTTATGTTGAAAGTGTCACCAAAGAATTTAGCAAGCTTAACTTAGTAGATATTCGTCTCCGTCTCACCCCTGGTCAAGTGCGGGGTTTAATTCTTAACAACTCCCCTATCCGCAACGCTGATGTTGACATCATTCTCCAAGGAAATGACTCCGACACTTTAGAACAAGCCGGTCGGGAATTATTAGCAAATTTAGAACAAAAAGCCACCGCAGTCCGTTTCCGTCCTGACGCAGATGCACGTCAACCAGAAATTCAGATATTACCCGACTGGGAACGAGTTGCAAAAGTTGGTTTAAATACCAAAGATATTGGAGACACAATCCAGACCGCAATTGAAGGTAGTATACCCACCCAGCTACAACGCAATAACCGTTTAGTTGATGTCCGGGTACAGTTAAACGAAACTTCTGTACAATCAACTTCTCAGTTAGAGAGATTACCTCTATTTGTGGAAGGTAATCAACAAATCCGCTTGAGTGATGTAGCGAAAATTGCCGAAGCTCAAGCACCAGGAGAAATTCAACGGATTAATCAGCGTCAAGTCTTCCTAATTGCGGGTAATTTGGCCGAAGGAGCAAGTCTAACTCAAGCACTAGAACAGGTAGATCAAGTCCTCAACAGTGCAAATTTCCCTCAAGGGGTGAGTCTTTTACCCAGTGCGACAGCTGAATCTAATAAAGAACTACAAAACTCGCTGCAAGTTTTAGGGGGATTAGCCATCTTCTTAGTCTTTGTCGTCATGGCTGTACAATACAATTCCCTCGTAGACCCTTTTGTAATTTTGTTTACTATTCCTCTAGCATTAGCTGGGGGTATTTTTGGGCTTTATATTACTGAAACTGCCATTGGCGCAACAGTAGTTGTTGGTGCGGTCTTGTTAGTAGGTATTGTGGTTAACAACGCCATTATTATGGTGGAACTGGCTAATCAACTTCGGGAACGAGAACATATTGACCGCAAAACCGCAATTTTAAAAGCCGCACCCCAACGTTTACGCCCTATTTTGATGACAACCATCACGACTGTTTTAGGTATGTTCCCTCTCGCGTTGGGAATTGGAGAAGGTTCAGAATTTCTCCAACCATTGGGTGTGGTCGTATTTTCTGGTTTGTCTTTAGCAACAGTGCTAACACTGTTTATTATCCCCTGTTTCTATACGTTGCTACACGATTTAATCGGTGGACGTTGGGCAAAACCCATATTTATCAGGTTGCGGATTTGGAAGAAGAAGTACCAGTAATATCTAGGACTTGCTGAAAAAGTCTTTTGGTTAGGGCTAGGAGTCAGGAGTCAGGAGTCAGGAGGAAGAATTAGAAGAAGAGAAGAATAGTCTTGAATCTGGTCAAGTAATAGGTTTTTGGTAGTTCCAACGCTTATTCCTTGCACCTGATTCACCTTTTTAACCTTCAAACTCTTGATATATCTAAGTTTTAGATTTATATGCCTAACGGCACGCTCCGCGAACAGCAAGCCCTATCTAGTAATTTATAGGGGTGTATTGCAATATGCCCCTACAGTAATTCCTGATAAACTGCCAATGTTTCCTGATTTACACGGGCAATACTGAGCGACTCTAGATTTTCCTGTGACCGATGTTTCCACCCTTGGAGGATATCTGGGTTACTTAATAGCTTAACTAAGGCTTCAGCTAAAGCTTGACTATTTTTAGCTGGTACTAAAACGCCAGCTTGACCATGATCTAAGGCTTCGGGGATGCCGTCTACCTCTGTTGCAATAATGGCAGTCCCGGCTTCCCTGGCTTCTGAAAGTACAAGGGGACATGGGTCACGGTGAGAAGCAAGAACAAAAATATCACAAGAGAGTAAGTAGCCTTGCGGTTCTGATTGGAACCCTTCAAAATGGATACGACTGCTGACAGAAGTTGCTTGTGCTTGGGTTTCAAATATTTCTTTATCGGGACCATTTCCCACTAGATAAAGATGTGCTGTGGGGAAATCCTGGGCAATTTGCTCAAAAGCAGCAATTAATTCAGTGATACCTTTACGTTTATACATTCCCGCTACAGTTGCGATCGCAGGATGTTGTAAATTTAAAGGTTGATAATCCGATATTTGTCGGGTACGAGGACTACCTAAAGTCCCATTGCGAACTACCCGCAACTTATTTTCTGGGATACCACGTCGCACCATCGAAATTTGCACAGACTTACTAACAGCAATTACCCTTTGAGCTAAACCCATCAGTAAACTAGCACGCTGAAATTCGTTATGTACTGTAGAGACTAAAGCATACTTATTTCTGAATCTTAAACTATGTGCTAAAACCAAGCCCGTCATCATATGGGCATGAACTATATCCGGCTTAAATTTTTGTACAATTTCCCGATAAGCCACTGCTGCTTTTATGATATTTACTGGCTGGCGATTTTGGTCTATTTGGTAGTGTCTAACACCAAACTTATGCAATAGTTTCTCATACTCTCCCCCACCTGAAATTATTGCTACTTCATCACCATTTTTTGCCTGCAAACACGCAAGATCAACAGCTACATTAACAATACCATTACCTATTTCTTGAATATGATTCAATATATGTATGATTCGCATAACCTGTAAAAGGCTTGTTTTAATTGTACAGTTTTTTAAATAAAATAGAAGGAAATTAAAACTCCTCCTAAGAGGATATCTAAGAAGTTTACTTCAGGCTTTTTTGTCAAGCGAAAGGAAGAATCTCAATCGTTCGTTAATTTATAAGATGCTGAAGTTTATGCCTCCCTACCCTGAAGAAAGTAAGCTAGAGCATGACATTTTACACTTCTCAGATATCCTCTAAGCTTCCTTATATCTTATTCCTCATAAGTTTTATGTTATTGTAGTTTCTATTTCTGCTCTATCATATACAAGATGATTATATTGTCTCTATTCCTATATGGGTATTTTTTGTTAGCTTTAATTGTCACCTGTAAATAAATAAAACTTTCATTAACGGCACCAATAATCAGCAATCAAATTAAAAGTAGTATGTTTTTATCCACAGTATATTGAACTCAAAATGGTACATCAATAATTGAATTACCAAAATTATTAACTAAATCAAAGGTATTCGGCGGACTGGAGAATTTCGCCATTTGAAGCGACGTATAAACCTAACTGATAGCAAAATTTTCCAAGCCTGAAAAGACAAGATGCTTAAATCTAGTATTGGTAATAAACTTTTAAAATTTCTTTGCTTGATTGCTACCAAAATCCAATGCAATTTTAAGTATTTCTGGATATCCTGAAAATCAGGTATTTTAGAGCGATGCTGTACATCCACTAATGTGTAAATTTTCTTCTTCATCAGAATATTTGTAGCTAATCGTTGCGATAAAGAAATTTTTTGATTATAAGCACCAGTCCAAATAGTACGATAGGCAAGACATTGATTTAGGAAAATAGCATCGCCAAACTGGGCGATATGAATCCATGAATCAATATCATCACAGTTAGTATTAAGTGTCGAGTCCCAACCATGTGTTTTCACCAAAGCATCACGGCGGCAAGCTACCTGGGCAGGTGTGCCAAAAGGCACAAGTTCTAGGAGCATACCGTAGTGAATATCAGCTTGCGGAATATAGCAAGCTAAACCGCTACCAGATGGTCGAGTGCGACTGAGTTCTACTTCTTTGCTATCTACTTGAGCCGCAATACAAGAACATATGACAGCATCAGGATGGATAGCAATAGCTTTTTCCATTTCTTCTAGACAATTGGGTGCTAAGTAATCGTCATCATCCAAAAACTTAATCCATTCACCGTTAGCTTTTGCTATACCAGCATTTACAGATGCAGCATGACCCTGATTAACTGGGTTACGATGGTAAACTATACTATTTCCCAAGCTTTTAACAAAAACACCTGTATCATCAGATGAGCAGTCGTCCACAACAACTACTTCACAATCAATCGTCTGGTTCAGCGCCGAGTAAATCGCTCTTTTCAGCAAATGTAAACGGTTGTAAGTGCTGATGAGAATGGTAAATTTCATAAATAATACTGAACTGAATTCAGAAATACAACAGATATTGTGATATCAACAGGATAAATTAGCGCTACTTTATTTAGTGTTCCCAATTAAAAAGCTAAAATTGACCTCTATTTTCTAAGATTTAGCTACTAAGTGTTTTCAATACAAAAAATCAACAATCGCAAATATCTGGACTGTCAGGCAGTTATGGATTTATGATTGATGATTGTGGGTTTTTTTCAGAAATATAGATAAATTATGAACGCTCAAGAGATTATCCGCTCTATTGAAGCGGAACACCTAAAATCAGATATCCCCATCATTTATGTGGGTGATACAGTTCGGGTGGGAGTCAAAATTAAAGAAGGCGATAAATATCGCGTCCAACCCTATGAAGGAGTGGTAATTGGGAAACGTAACGGCGGCATCAACGAAACAATCACCGTCCGTCGAGTTTTTCAAGGTGTGGGAGTTGAGCGAGTATTTTTGCTGCATTCTCCCAGAATTGACAACATCAAAGTCCTACGCCGTGGTAGAGTACGACGCGCTAAACTATATTATCTGCGCGATCGCGTCGGTAAGGCAACCCGAATTAAGCAACGGTTTGACCGCGCCTTGTGATTCATTCTCGCCAACCTTAGGCGAGAAATCTCAACCTGCAAGCGGCATCTGCCGCTAACTTGCATCTCAAACAAAAATAGGTTATAATCAAAGTCGAAATTGCGTTAAACTAAAAAAGTTCAGCGCAATGACTGAAACAAAGACAGCTTGTGCGCTCTTAGTTCAGTTGGTAGAACGCAGGTCTCCAAAACCTGATGTCGGGGGTTCAAGTCCTCCAGGGCGCGCTCAAAAGCAAAAAATATTGCCCGAAGCAAAAACGCATCTGTTGAACAAGCAGTCAGCGTTGATTATTTCGGGTATAATTATTTTTTACTTGCAGCTTTTTTGTTTCCATGTAAATGGGGTTGAAGCTGTAAACCTTGTCGAAAAATAGCAAGGTGTAGCTATGTAAGAAACGGGGGGAATAACGACCGTGGCCAAAAAAAATGAAGCAGAAATGCCAGAAACCGGAAATGGGTTTAGCTTAAACAACTTCTTCCAAGGAACAAAAGAAGAACTTGAGAAAGTAGTTTGGCCTAGTCGGAAGCAGTTGGTGAGCGAATCAGCAGCTGTGTTGTTAATGGTGACACTCTCCGCATCTTTGATATATTTGGTCGATGGATTGTTTGCTTGGGCAGCAAAACAGGTATTCTGATGACTTCTGCAACAGATGAACCACGGAACACTTTGCAGTCGGAGGAAGCGCTAGAAACAGCGCATAAGGAAGCACGCTGGTATGCAGTGCAAGTAGCCTCAGGCTGTGAAAAGCGCGTGAAGACAAACTTAGAACAGCGCATCCAAACTTTTGATGTAGCTGATAAAATCATCCAAGTGGAGATTCCTCACACACCGACGGTGAAAATCCGTAAGGATGGTAAACGCCAGCCAGCAGAGGAAAAAGTATTCCCTGGTTATGTGTTGGTGCGAATGTTGATGAATGATGATACTTGGCAGGTGGTACGTAACACCTCCCACGTGATTAATTTCGTGGGAGCAGAACAAAAACGTGGCACAGGTAAAGGTCGCGGTCACGTCAAACCATTACCCCTGAGTCATTTAGAAGTTGAACGCATCTTCAAACAAACCAGTGAACAAGAACCGATAGTCAAAATTGATATGGCTACAGGTGATAAGATAATGGTGCTTTCTGGTCCATTTAAGGACTTTGAAGGAGAGGTGATTGAAGTTTCGCCAGAACGAAGTAAGCTAAAAGCTCTACTCTCGATTTTCGGAAGGGATACACCAGTAGAATTGGAATTTAATCAGGTAGAAAAACAGAGCTAAATCCAAATGGCGAAGAAAGTAGTAGCGGTCATTAAACTGGCCCTGAATGCTGGAAAAGCCAACCCAGCACCGCCAGTAGGCCCAGCATTGGGTCAACATGGCGTTAACATCATGATGTTTTGTAAAGAGTACAATGCCAAAACAGCAGACCAAGCTGGAATGGTAATACCTGTAGAAATTTCGGTTTTTGAAGACCGGAGCTTTACATTTGTACTCAAAACACCACCAGCATCAGTATTGATTCGCAAGGCAGCGAAAATAGAAAGAGGCTCTAATGAACCCAACAAAAAGAAAGTTGGGAGCATCACCAGAGCGCAATTACGGGAAATTGCTCAAACCAAACTTCCTGACCTCAATGCCAATGATATTGATGCGGCAATGAACATTGTGGAAGGAACAGCCAAGAACATGGGTGTTACCATCACAGACTAAGAACTTAATAAATTTTGAGTTTTGAACACTGGGTTAAAAATTAGACTCAATCCAAAATCCAAAATTTAAAATCCAAAATTGTATCGGGGGAGAGGCTAAAAACTTCGGAATTACCCCAGGAGAAAAAAATGGGCAAGAAATTATCACGGCGCTTGCAGGCATTGCAAGACAAGGTTGAAGATAGGGACTACACACCGGTAGAAGCGTTAGCTCTGTTGAAAGAAACAGCAACAGCAAAATTCGCGGAAGCCGTAGAAGCTCATATCAGACTAGGAATTGACCCGAAGTATACAGATCAACAGTTGCGGACAACTGTTGCACTGCCTAAAGGAACAGGACAAATTGTCCGAGTGGCAGTTATTGCTAGAGGTGAAAAAGTTACAGAAGCAACCAACGCTGGTGCTGACATAGCTGGTTCAGAAGAACTGATTGAAGATATTCAAAAAGGGATGATGGACTTTGACAAGCTAATTGCTACACCAGATGTAATGCCACAGGTGGCAAAACTGGGTAAGTTGCTTGGGCCTCGTGGTTTAATGCCATCACCTAAAGGTGGAACAGTAACATTTGACGTAGCAAGTGCGATCGCTGAATTCAAAGCTGGTAAATTAGAATTCCGTGCTGATCGGACTGGGATTGTCCATGTTATGTTTGGTAAGGCAACTTTTGCGCCTGAAGATTTGTTAGTCAACCTCAAAGCTCTGCAAGAGACCATTGACCGTAACCGTCCTTCAGGAGCTAAAGGTCGTTACTGGCGTACATTGTATGTGTCCGCGACTATGGGACCATCCATTAGAATAGATATCAGCGCTCTACGAGATTTAAAACTGACTGACGCTGCATAATTTGGTAATGGTAATGGGTAATTGCTGAATATTATCGCCAATTACTAATAACCAATAACCACAATTTAATAAGCAAAGCCGGAGACAGCAGGTGCTAATAGCTTAATATCCTGCCGAGGTTACTACTTTCATGGCATAAAGTTTGACAAAAACAGTTTAACAACTGCGCCATCAAAAGTACTACTGTGAAACCCCGGCAAATGTAGCTGGGGTTTGTTGTTTTCGGCTGGTCAGGATAGAAAGTGACAGGTTACAAATTACAGGTGACAGTGAAAAGTGAACAGTAATAAGTAACTGAATCACTAGTCACTAATAAGATTTTGCCCTTGGAGGTGAAACGAGTATGGGTAGAACGTTAGAAAACAAAAAAGAGATTGTAGCTGACCTCAAAGTTTCTTTGAGTGAGTCAACTTTAGCACTGGTAATTGATTATCAGGGTTTAACAGTTGCCGAAATCACTGACTTAAGACGGCGGTTACGTCCTAGCGGTACTGTTTGTAAGGTGACAAAAAACACCTTTATGGGCATTGCCATTCAAGACGAAGAAAAATGGCAGCCTTTGTCAGAATTGCTCAACGGCGCTTCTGCCTTTTTGCTAGTCAAAGAAGATTTTTCATCGGCAATTAAGAGTTACCAAGAGTTCCAAAAAGTTACCAAGAAGACAGAACTTCGTGGTGGCGTTATGGACGGTCGCTTGCTGAAAGAAACTGATGTCAAGGCTTTAGGAGACTTGCCATCTAAGGAACAACTCATGGCGCAAATTGCTGGAGCTATCAACGCTTTGGCTACCAAAGTTGCTGTGGGTATCAACGAAGTTCCCAGTTCTTTGGCTCGCGCTATTCAGGCTATTGCTGATAAAGAACAAGGTGGTAGCACCGAAAGTACAGAAAGTACAGAAAGTGCTGAAAGTGCTAGTGAGTAATCGGTAATGGGTAATAGTTTTTTTACAATTACAAATTACCAATCATCAACAAAAAATTCAAAATTATTTAGGAGTCATATCCATGTCTGCTGCAACCGAACAAATTTTAGAACAATTGAAATCCTTGACTTTGCTGGAAGCTTCTGAATTAGTTAAGCAAATTGAAGAAGCTTTTGGTGTGAGTGCTGCTCCAGCTGCTGGTGGGATGATGATGATGGCTGCACCTGGTGCTGCTGCTGCTGAAGTAGTAGAAGAAAAAACCGAATTTGATGCAGTTCTGGAATCAGTTCCAGCTGATAAGAAGATTGCTGTCCTGAAGATTGTCCGTGAAATCACAGGTTTAGGTCTGAAAGAAGCTAAGGACTTAGTAGAAGCTGCTCCTAAGGCAATTAAGGAAGCTGTAGCTAAGGAAGCTGCTGAGGATATCAAGAAGCGTGTTGAAGAAGCTGGCGGTAAGGTAGTAATCAAGTAATTTGTAATTCGTAATTCGTAATTCGTAATTGAACTTTTAATTATGAATTATGAGTTAGTAATTATAAATTACCTTTTTATTTAAGGAGCCTAAATCAGGCTCCTTTTTTTGTGAAAGTTTGAATTTTTAACATTTTTTAGCTGATGAGGGATTGACAAAATCGTGTAAGTCTTGATCCCAAATACTAATGTAAATAAAATCGCAGTTTTGCCGCACTATTTGACCTTTAACAGAACCTTGACTAAACTGAAAATTATCTTTTTGGCGCTGTTGTATTTGTTGTAGTCCTTGCTGAATTTCTCCCGTCGCTTGTCCGCCTAGCATTCCATTCAATGTAGTCTGCATTACTTGAGGGTCTACGGATTGGGCAAAAGCTGCCTCCGTTTGGCGCAGTTTTCCAGAATTACGGTCAAATAAGTAGCCGAGATCAATTTGGTTAGGTACTACCTCATAAGTTACAGCACGGGTATTAGGCCACAAGCCTCTTAAATCTTTATTCTTACCAAGAGTTGCTTCTACGGTGCTTCTTGATGTGCCTGTAGGAAAGGCTGGTACATTTTGCCTGGTATTAGTAGTACTTAATTGCTCACGTGACTTCTTTTTTTTCTGATCTGGCTTTTTCTGAGAATCTGAGAATACTTCCGCTGTGGAAACTATATCCGGTTGCTGCTGTTGATTTTCTGGTTCTACTTGAGGTGTTGATGGAATTGGGGGTACTGGAGTGTTTTCAATAATAGGCTCTTGATCTGGTGGTGGTGTAAATGCTGT
Source organism: Anabaena sp. WFMT (assembly GCF_051781005.1). Taxonomy (NCBI): domain Bacteria; kingdom Bacillati; phylum Cyanobacteriota; class Cyanophyceae; order Nostocales; family Nostocaceae; genus Anabaena; species Anabaena sp. WFMT. Next base: position 164,401 of record NZ_JBPWOA010000016.1, read on the forward strand.
AGAGGGATTGGTTTCTGGTAGAGACTGAGAAGTGATTCGTTGCTCAGTGGAGGGAGTAGGTGTCAGCGGAGTTGGGGTTGGCTCCACCACGGGGGAAGTTGTTGGTAAGGTATTGGGAGTTTGTGATTCTATAGCAACAGTAGTTGTAGATGGCTGCTGACGGGTAATGTTAGAAATTGCTACTGCACCAATTAAACTTCCTACTAGCACACTACCAAAAATCACAGCAGGTTTTTGCCAGTTTGTGGGATTGTTCGTTTCTCTAATAAAGGGAGTTTTTGCAGGGGAAGATATTGACTGGGTTGGTTGAAGAGTAGCAGCAGGTGGACTCAGGCTAATTGTGGCGCTGGTAGCGGGAGATGGGCGAGAAATATTATGGGCTGATTTTAAAGCATAGAGCATCTTATTAGCTGTGGTGAAGCGATCGCTCGTTCGTGGTTCAATTGCCTGAGTAAGTGCGATCGCTAATTCTGGAGACATCCCAGCAGCGTATTGTTGCCAGAGTATTTGCCCCGTCTGCGGGTGAGTTTCTAATTCTTGGGGTTGTTTGCCAGTTAGCAAATAAATCGCCGTTAAGCCTAAACTATAGATATCTGTGGCGTAAACTGGACGGCCGATAGCTTGTTCACTTGGCATATATCCAGGTGTGCCTATAACTATTGATTGTACGGGATTTCCCGAAGGATTGATGACGGTACGGATGGTTTCTTTAACAGCACCGAAATCAATTAAAACAGGTTTGTTATCTTGAGAGCGCAGGATAATATTATCTGGTTTGATATCTCTATGAATGATGCCTTTGCTGTGGACATAATCCAAGACTGACAGCAAACTCAACAAAATTTCCCGAACAATAGTTTCAGATATATATCCTTTCGCTTCCACCATCTGGGTTAGCGTTTGTCCATGAATCCATTCTTGGACAAGGTAAAACTGCCCATTTTCAGGAAAGTAAGCGTAGAGTTTAGGAATTTGGTCACTAGCTTCTCCTAGATTTTCCAAGATTGCGGCTTCCCGTTCAAACCTTTGCTGAATTACATTATAGGTTTGTGGGTCATTGCTAATCGGTTTGAGTTGCTTAATAACACATCGACGACGGGAAGGCATATGGGTATCTTCTGCGAGAAAGGTTTCACCAAACCCACCTGCACCGAGTAGTTGGATAACTTGATAGCGATTGTTTAGCAGCGTTTGTTTCATGAAATCTTACACGCGAGATCCTTCCCAATGTATATCAGATACTCTGACGAAATAGCGATGGGATGTTTCCTGGTGATTTACGATTTTGCAGAAATCAATAGAGTGTGGCTCTTTTGATCAGACAATTTTAATCCTGGTATCAAGCCTAGTGTGTTTACTTAATTAAGTATTAAAGAAGAACAGAACTACAACGTACGTCAGCAAAGATGTAATCCTCAAATCCAGTAGTTTTCATGGTAGTGCCATCTAACTCAAACACAGTAAAACCATTCTTCATGTATATATTAAAGTCGCTTTTGTTGTAAGAACCAAGACAGAGTATATCGAACCCTTCACCACCATTTACTGTAGCGTCACCAAAACCTTGAACAAAGTCCTGGCCTTTACCCATTTTTATGTTGACACCACCTCCAAAACTGGAGGCTTCTAGCCTATCGTCTCCATCACCCATATTAATAATGCCGCCAAAGATTCCACAAGATTCCGTTCCGATTGCCTTGGCAATGATAGTATCGTTTCCTTTTTCAGTACGAATCTCGCCGTTAGTATTGTCAATAGCGATCGCTTTGTTAGAAGCCTTGGCTGTGGCAAAGATATTATCGGCTCCACTCCCGGTATTAACATAACCTCTAGTGTTGTCAATAGCGATCGCTTTGTCCTTTGCCTCAGCAAAAGCATTGGCAACAGCCTCAGCCAATGCTTGATTTTCAGGAGCAGCACTAGCTAAAGTAGAAGCATAAGTATCAGCAAAAGTCCCAGTCCTAGAAGTGGCTGTCGCATGGATAGTATCATTACCCTCGCCCGTAGTAATTTCGCCTTTTGTGTTATTAATACCTCTAGCAATGATATTTGCCTTAGCTAAACTTGTAGCCATTGCTCTTGCAAAAGCTGTCAGACCTTCAGACATAGGGGCTTTGCAGATAGCTTCAACTATGCCCGATGCGTCTGCATAAGCGGTAGCAACTGAGGAGATAGAACCTATGACATTGCCATAAATACCATCATTACCCTGACCGGTTTTAATTTTACCATCGGAGTTATCAATGCCGTCGGCAGTAACATTAACTTTAATGGAGGCAAAAGCATTGGTAATAACGGTAGCATCTGCGTACCTAGCAATAGCGATCGCTTGAGATACTGTTGCTGCGGTAACGGAGATATTGGCTGTTGCGGTGCCAATGACTTGATCGTCTCCTTTACCTGTATTGATACTTCCTTTGTTTTGAATACCTTCGGTAGCAACATTAGCCCTCTGACTAAATTCGGCAGAGGCAATAATAGAACTCAGGTCTTTGGCTTTTATCCCAACCAGAACTCCGAAACCAAAATCACCAGAAACAGATTCAGTACCAATGATTTGATCGCCACCGTTAAATGTATTGACAGTGGCGTTGGTGGGATTGAGGATTCCATGATTTGACCTGACTTGATCAGCGTTATTAGTAAATTTTACCTGGCTTAAATTTAAAGATCGCATGAAATCTTCCTTTTAATTGAGAACTTAATGGAAATTCGGCAAAATTTATCGACACATAAAGCCCAATATGGCTTTATGAGCAACAAGCAAGTAATGATTCAGGTGGAAATATATAGCGGTTTTCATATCAGTGAGATACATACGCAGAACTTGTAGGCACGGGTAAACACTGCCCTCAAGGTCTTGCCTCCGACTGATCAGCGCTATATATACAAAGCACACATTACACAAACAACAAATCGAACAGATACAGATGTTTTAAAACTGCTCAATTATCAACATCAAGTATCAGTAAAGGTATTTAGGATGTTTAAAGGTTTGTTGACATACCTATATCTTAAGCCTTCTATGCCCTGAGGCAAAAGAATAACACCATAGGAACATAACACCAAAATCAAATATATCAGTAGACTTATTCTGGCTGAGATTTGATATTATTTCCATCCTAACTAACCGATATCAAACCTCCACTAAACTGCATTGAAAATAAGTGTTTACTCTACTGCATCGTAAAGTAGCACTAATGTATGAGTTATTGTGGACAAAGTGGCAATATTTCTGTAGATTCTCAATTTAGTAAAAATTTTTATAAAATAGTCGATATCAATTGCTTTTTATGTCCTGTAGGATAATTACTTATAATAAATACAGCAGAATTCAGGAGTCAGGAGTAAAACTGGCTTGGTGTCTGGCTTTGAATTTAGATTCTGTACCGTATGGCTACGCCACGCAAGCTATCGGACTTCGGCGTGAGCGCTCAGTCGAACGCTGACGCTCACGGAAGCCTCATTGATCTGCAATCCGCTGTGTTTAAAAACAGATGATATTATACCTCTACTTTTAATGAGCCTCAGTTACAAATTGGGTGTGTGCGCCACCATAAACAGGTTTAAAAATTACTTTTTTGTGAGTTTGAATAATTCTCTGATCTCATCTGGATCGTTACTTATTATAGTTGTTATAGCTGCTGGAATTGTCACTCCTATTTGTTTTGCTTTAGCAAGTTGTAGGGGTTTTTCTTGATGAAATTGATATGCTTGCCAGGAATTAATCCATTTTGCTGGGCAAGCTTGGATGAGCGATCGCACTGTACTCATGGAGTCGCTAAATGCAACTTGTTGTTGATTTGAGTCTTTTAACGGTGGAACGTGAACCCCGGAGAAGTTGCCTTCTTGCTGCCACCATCGGCAATCTCTGCGAATAGAACAGGGTGGTAGTTGTTCTACTACGGTAGGCAATTTCTCGACAATTCGCACTGCTAAGTAAGTCGGCACGATAAAACCGATGTATGTTGAGTTTTGTAAAAACCGTGAAATGACGTATTGATAACTGACATCTTGCACCTTCTCAAGAAGCAGGTGGTGGGTAATGCCCACTCTACGAAATCATAAGGGTTTCGGTCTTCAATTTTTGCAATAAGAGCGTGGTGCAAGATATAAGATAAGGTATTGATTGAATTTACATTTTGTTACATGAGTATAAATTTTCCCGCTGACTTACTTAAGTTGAAAATTTTTAACACCAATTTGGTTTTTTATCTAATCAGAACAAGATATAGAACTAGAAGCAGATTGTGAAGAACTGCTAGAACTATATCTGATGTAACTACTAGAGTTATTACTAGATGAAATTTTTACAGAAACACTTTGACTAATCTCACTTTCACCATCAGAGGATTTCTTAATAAAACTTTTTAATTCACCAATAATCTTGCCATCAGGTGAGACGATTCGTTTGACTACAACTTGTTCGTGGTTCATTATCTTACTGCCTATTATTGTTGATAAAAATTTCTGCCTAAATCACCAAGAGGCTGAGGAAAATAATTATCTAATTCCCTTTATTTTTAACTTGGTAATTCAAAGCAGAAATACTTATTAAGTTTTTCTTTGGGACTACTAATTTATTTTGTCAATTGATTTGATTGACGATTCGCTTAATTACTTTACTCTACATATTTATCATATAACTTTTTTTCTGAAAAAAACAATAAGAAGAGAGATATTGTTGGTATCGTGTCCCTATATTTTTTCCTTTAAGTTGTGCTGACTGTCGTCAATTTCTCCTAAACTTGTGTAAACTTCCCCGTAGTTAGGATTGAGTTCTAAGGCTTTTTGAAAGTAAAGTTCAGCAGTTTGTAAATCCCCTGATTTTTTTCGAGCATTACCTAATTTATTATTTAATTGTGCATAGTAGAGTTTTTGTTCATTGGATAGTTTACCTTGGGCGTGTAGTGCATTGCCCAAATTCGCATCAGTTTCTATGAAGTCTGGCTTCAACTCTAGGGCTTTTTGATAGCAGTTAATTGCTTCGTCAAATAGTTTTTTTTGTTGCAGAGCATAGCCCAAGTTGTTGTAAATTGGCAGTGAGTCTGGTCGTAGAGCTAGAGCTTGACGGTAAGCTATCACTGCTTCCGAAAACTGCTCTTGCGCTAAACGTAGATTACCTAAACTGAACCAAATTTTCACAGAATCAGGCTGAAATTGACAAGCAGCACTTAGCCAGTTTTCAGCACTTTTGGTTTGCCCCAACTGCTGCGCTAACATCCCTAAACTGAATAAAGCTTCCGGGTGCTCAGGATGTTTTTCCAGTATCTGACGGTATAGCTGTTCAGCTTCGACTAGGCGATTAGCTCGTTGATATTGAACAGCAAGTTGGAGGATTTCTGACGTTTCTGCCGTACCAAATCTTCTGGGTTTGTTGACTAGTTTTAAAAGAAATTCCTCCAAGGCTCTGACTGGTTTTAAGTCGCCATATATCTTAGGTTTATTTTCAGCAACTTGCTGGGAGATGTATTGACGATATTGAGTATCTTGCCCCAGACGGACTGCAATTTTCACATATTCATCTTTAGTTGCGGCGATCATTTCTTCTATGCCCATCATTTTGAGGATGGCCATCGTATGCCGCCCCCGCATCATCTCTCCGGGAAATGTCATAACCGGAATGTTATGAGCGATCGCTTCCAGGGTAGTATTACCTCCAGACCAACCGATGCTATCTAGGAAAACATCAGCTATGGCTGTCGTTCCATCGAACGTCCTGGTATCCATGTGAGGCATAAAGATGCAATGGTTTTGATAATTCAGCCCGAATTCCTCAAAAACAAGACTCAACCGTTGACGAAAAATTTCTGTTATTCGTTTACTGGCAGGATGTTCAATAAATACAAACTTGCAATTGTCTAACTCCTTAGCAATTCTGGGAAAAACATCATCATGCTGTGGTAAATACTTGAATAAGGATTGACAGCACCAGAACATAATGTCATCATCAGCAATGCCGATATCCTGTTTAGTGATTGCTGGAGATTGAATTTCTAAAGCTGTGTAATAGATGCCTAAATTGGGCAATCTGACTAACTTCTCAGTGTAATGGTCTTGTGCATTTTCAGGTTCCATTAAATCACTAGTCAAGTAATAGTCAATAGTTGGTAGCCCACTGGTCTCCGGATGACTCCAAGATGTCATTTGAATGGGAGCAAGTCTTAAGCAACCTAGTCTCACCGTCATGGGGTCCATTCCAAATTCCAGAAAAATCAGGATGTGTAACTTGTCTTGCTCAACAATCTCAGCCCATTTCTCAATAGGCAAAGGACCTTGAGTAAATTTATCAAATGCTTTCGCGGCTCTGACAGTCTCCTGATCCTGTTGCGATCCTGTGTGATATCCAAATAATTCAAACTCACTTTTATCTAGGTTTTCTATCCAACCCTTCATTAATTTCCAACAGGAATGATCGCGAAAATATCCAGTCAGAAACCCAACACGAACTTTTTCGTTAGCTTGTAAATTGGGGAGAGATATTAGCTGGCTATATTGAGGATAGCGGCTTGACATTAACTGACAAATCATTTCCCCATAAATTTGCTGTAAATGTCGATCATTGTAACCTTGATAAGCCAGATAAAAAGGTTGCAATGAACCGATTGCTTCTGCCGCATCTGCTCTTTCTTCAGCAGTAACAATTTGATAATGGTGGGCTAAATTCTGGAGATGTTGCTGATACTGATTTCTTCTTAACTGAACTTCATCAACATTGGTATAGATAATTGGCAGTTGAGTCATACAAATGCCAAATTTAGCTAAATCATAATTAGGTTTAATATTTAAGGCTTGCTGGTAAGAAGCTACAGCATCCTCTAACTGCCCTTGTCCCTTGAGTGCATTTCCTAAATTGTAATGTGCGTCAGCCCAGTTAGGTGTAATTTTTAAAGCTTTCTGATAGCAATTTATAGCGGCTTCTAATTGATTTAGTTCTTGGAATATATTTCCCAAGTTGTTATGAGGCAGAGCCAAGTCAGGTTGAATCTTTAAGGCTTGTTGGTAGGAGGCTACAGCCGCCTCTAACTTGCCCTGTGCGAAAAAAATATTACCCAAGTCGTTATAAACTTGTGCAAAATTCGGATCAAGACTTAAGGCTTGTTTATAAATCTGGGTTGCTTCATGGAACTTTCCCTGATTCTGGAGAACATCTCCATAGTTAAGTACGATTAGATGATATAGGTCTTCTAAGGAATTTTTTGTGACTTGATCATCATGTTGGGTTTGTGATATCTGATTATATATTGATCTGTATATTGATTCAGCCTCACTCCATTGCCCTAACTGATGCTTCTGCACCGCCATTTGAATGAGAGATTTAATATTCAATTCTGAAATATTTTCGGTATTCATTATATCTGTCTTAATGCACTCTGATGAATTTGCTCTAAGAGGATGTCTGAGAAGTATCAGAATTGATCAAGATCCCCCCTTACCCCCTTAAAAAGCTACGGTGTACACACATCTTTCAAGAAGTTCGGATTTGTAGAAAGTGATTTTCCGTAACCCTTAATATTTCGTTAGTGATTCTCGATAAAGTTTGTTTATTGAGAATACATGGGAAATCCCAAAGCCTTATTTAGTCAAGGTTAAACCTTATCAAGTAAAGAATCTAGGACTTGTGTGTACACCGTAGCTTCTTAAAAAGGGGGGATAAATTACTCAAAGTCCTCCTTAAAAAGGAGGATTTAGGCGGATCTACAAGTGTTAGATACCACACGAAAAAGTGTATGGCTACTCCACGCAAGCTATCAGACATCCTCTAACTAGGATTTGATTTTTTTTGCAAGAGATGGAAAGGAATACACCCTAAAAAAATTACTAACTTTACAACAATGCGGTGCATCCTTTCCTAAACTCTGCTACACAGCAGGAATAAATGTGCCAGGTGCAAATGTACCAGTAAATCCGACTACCTGACCAATAACTTCCAAGTTGCTGCCGGACGCAACCAAAAGCAGTTTATTTCCGTTGTAATTCGCGGTAGTTATACCACCAGGGTTATTCACCTGGATTTTATCTACACCATTCTCAAAGTCTAGAATATCCGCGCGATCGCCAAATCCGACCACGTTACTGACCAGCACGCCACCTGTACCACCAGCATAGAAGTTAGCACCCGTACTCCCCAGCACAAAAGTATCTGGTGTGGGTACCCCAATAATCTCTCCCTCTGAGAATGGTACTCTTTGACCATTTATCAAAAGGTTTATACCACCAATTAACACATCGTACTCACCCGATTGACCGCCACCATTGAGGATGTCACTACCAAATCCACCAACAAGGGTGTCATTACCACCACTTCCCAAGAGTACATCATTGCTACCAAAATCCACTAAAGCCAGATTTAAATCTGCGTTAGGATTAATACCCCAGCCACCATAACCACCATCAATATAGTCATTGCCCAATCCTCCGTTGATGGTATCATTACCGCCACCACCAAAAATACTGTCATTACCTGATCCTGCATTAATGGTGTCATTGCCATCAGGGTTGTTAGGGTCGTCACTATAACTGATAAAATTCCCTCCAGTGTCTACATCTGCGTAAAAGTCTCCAAAAATCCGATCATCTCCCACACTTCCAGAGATGGTGTCGTTTCCACTCTCCCCTACGAATAAGACAAGACCACGGGGAAGGTTAGGATCATTGGTCGGGTTTCCATTGATTCCATTGGATATGTCGTCATCGCCAGATCCTCCATAGATGGAGTCATTGCCATTACCACCTCTCAGGGTATCATTGCCGCTTCCTCCATCAAGTAAGTCATCACCAAACCCCGCATTCAAAAAATCAGCCCCAGCGCCCCCAAAAAGGAAATCATTCCCAAAACCGCCATTAAGATTATCACTACCATCACCTCCGTTGAGGAAATCATCCCCAAAGCTACCACTCAACCTGTCATCTCCAGAACCTCCATAGAGAACATCATTATCATTGCCCCCGTCAAGGATATCATTCCCTCCTCCACCCCAGATAAAGTCATTGCCATTGCCCCCATAGAGTTGATCGCTGCCATCGTTAGGGCTTTCGGTGAATATGGGGTTGTTGGGATTAGTCAAGTCAACGGCAAGGTCGCCGGAGATAATGTCATTACCATGATCTCCTGAGATGTAGTCATTGCCAAGCAATCCCACCAAGAAATCATCACCATTAGCACCAGATATCTGATCGTCGCTAGATGTACCTTGCAGTCGATCATTATTAGCTGTTCCTTTGATGTAAACCATATATGATTTGTCTCCTAAAATATTCAACATTAGAAATATTTGAAAAGAATCGTCCCTCTTTCATCAATCTTGGCAGAGCCAAATCTGAACTCTTTATTTAACAAGGTGTTTAGCGATTTATCAAGATTTTAAAATGTTGGAAATCTTTTGTTAGCAATAAAATCTTGAAACCTTGAGAATATCTGGATTTTCAAATAAGGGAATTATTTTTTTAACCCTCACTTGAAAAGAAGAGGGTTAGCCGCTCATTAAATTGGAAATTTATTGCTGGCAAAGTGGGAAAAAAATTATCTAACCACTACTTTGAGCTTGAAGATAATGAAGAAGCAGAAGCACTAGAGGAAGTATTGCCACCAGAGGCTATTGAAATAACACGAATAGAACTGCTAGCAACGGAACCATTTGGTTGATAGCTTGCTAGATTATTAATAACAGTACCAGTGTAAGTTGAACTACCAAAGGCTGCTGCTGAAAATCTAGATATTGCTATAGCACCACCGCCATTTAAACCAATGGTAGATGTTTCAGGAATGAAGTCCAAATAATCGAGATCAGAAATTATCATCGCTTCTCACTTTTGATTTTTATACTTCTAAAAAACAAGAATTTTATTTTTATCAAAAAACTCTTTTGACTAACTGTAGAAAAAGGCTTTAGATAATCGGAGTTAGATTTTTACAAAAGTGGGATTATCTCAGTAAAAGTTGCCCTTAATTGGGCAACTTTATTCAGATGCTCATGAGCTTTTATTCGGAAAAAATTGCCCAATTAAAGACAACTTTTTAGTCTATTTAGTAGCCAGCACTAGCAACAATGATCCCAGATTGGTTGGAGCTTTGTCCAGCCTTAACTAGTTGAGAAACTGAGACTTGAGTGTTGCTTGCGTTACCGACTGCTTCGTTATCGAAAGAGACGGAAGCGGAATTACCTGTTACGGTTGAGGTAACAGCGTAAGTACCTGTCTTTGAGAAAATATCAGTAACGTTGCTGCTACCAGTAATTGCATAATTGTTGTTGAAGGTAGCATTCACATTCTTGGTGAAGTTATAAGTGTTTGGTAGAAATATCAATCCACCAACAACTTCAGCAGCTTCAACAACTTCCAAAACGTTTAAATCAGAAATAATCATTGGATTTTTCCTTGTAGATACACCTTGATGTTTGCTTTTTGTCTAGCCAATTTGTTTGCGTTGGCTATATTTCTAATATAGTTAGTTATTTAAAAAAGTCAACACTTTTTTGGAGATTTTTTTAGATAAAAACTAATAGTAACTATTTAAATAAATACAACATTTGCTAATATTTTAATTTAAAAAAAGGCACTAAAAATCTGGACAATAATTAGGTTTTTATTGCCCAGATTAGTTATAAGTAATTTTTTTAATCACTTACAGCTTATATTTAATTTAATAAACAGCACATTTCAAAAATATGAATGCACAACAAAAATTAGGTATATTTCACATTTTTAAATCACACCATAAAGGTATTGTTAATTAAACAAGCTATAAAAATTAAGCTTGTTCTATTAGTTTTTTCTGTGGTTGTACATTATCATCCGAATCTACCTTAGTAACTATCTCTAAGTACTCAATTTGTTGTTTTAACCAATCAGAAAATAATTCAGTAATGATTTTTTCCCGTAACTGCTCATCTAATTGTGGTTGAATAATTTCCTCAACCCAAATTAAATACACTCCCTTTGGTGTAGTAATTGGTTTGAGAATCTGTGGTGGTGTTGACGCAAATACAGCCGCTGCAATTTCTGGGCGAAAATCTTTTCGGTGTTGGAGTCCCTGGTATCCATACACACGACGAAGTTCTGGTTCTTGGATATATAAACGGGCTATTTCTGGAAAAGTAATTTCGTCTTCTTGCAGGGCATAAAACATTTCTAAAGCCACGTCTCTACTATCAAAGATAACTTGATATGTGACAGCTACAAAATAATCTAATTTGTGTTCATAAAAGAACTTTTCCACCTGATCTGAAAATAAATGATTAGCTAAATTTCTAGAAAGAACATTTTTATAGACTAATTCTTCAAATTCATTCACAGACAGAAGGTGTTTTTCTAACCATGTCCAAGTATCTTTAGCTTTGACGAGTTTTTTTTCTAACCGCAGTTTGTCTCCTTCTTGTTGTAGTTCTGCTGGTGTGACCGTAATTCTTCGTTCTTCGGCTGCTTCCGTAATGATTTTTTGAGTGGCGATAGTTTTCACTACATCAGGAATTTGGCAGGTAAGTTTGATGGTATGAATAATATCTGAGGTGGAAATGGTAACAGATTCAGACATAATGCAATGCCTCTATAGGGTATTTGTGATCTAAAAGCTAAATAAAAACTTAACTGAATTATTTCCTTATTAAACCCCCACTTTATAGCAGGAGTCTAGGTCACTTTGGTAGTAACAATGGTTCTATGCTGATGCAGATATAGTTGATAAATCCTTATCAATTCTTTCGGCTAGTTTGTAAGCCATTAACGGAGGATTTCGGTAGTTGCTGGCAGTTTTTCTAAATGCCCATCGTCTGGCTTCAACTTCTGATACTCCAAACTCTGCGGCTAGGTTGTGGTAAGACCAGCCATATTTCCTCATTAGCTCAATTGGGTGCATATAATAAATTTGCTCCTAGTGTGGGTTTAATAGTTATCAATGGGTTAAATATTTGACTACATTTATAAACTGTCTTTTTGCAGTTTCTGAAATGGATCTAATACAAAGTCAATTATGCGTCGCTGACGGATAATAATTTCAGCTGTTGCTGTCTGACCGGCAGTTAATAGAATACGTTTGCTACCATTTTGAATATACGGCTGATCTGGAGTGATTTCTAACTCAAAGCTTTCTACATTTCCTTGGGGTGTTTGGCTAACTTTAGAGTCGGGAGAGATGCGAGTAAGTTTCCCTGGGAGGATGCCATACTCTTGGAAGGGATAAGCATCAAACTTAATTTTGACTAGCATTCCCACCTTCAAGAAGCCACTATCTTGAATAGGTATCTGAGATTTGAGTACAAATGAAGTATTTTGAGGTGCGATTTGTGCGACCATTTCACCAGGTTGTAATACAGATCCCGGTTTAGTGATGGGTAATTGGTATATAGTTCCATTAATAGGCGATCGCACTATTCGTTGCTGCATCTGAAGTTTTATAGACTTGATCTGGCTTTGAGTTTGAGCAGTTTCTGATTGCACTGCTGTTATTTGTGTCTGTAAATCTTTTAGTTGTTCCTGACTTTTGAGTACAGTCAGTTTCCCAGCTTGGACTATACTTTGATAGTTGTTTTCTGCTTCTTGCAGTTGCAATTGTGCTTGCTTGATTTCAGACTCTAACTGAGTAATAGTTGCCTGATAGCGATTTTCTTCTTCAGCTAATTGCAATTGTGCTTGTTTAATATCTGATTCCGTTTTTTCATAGACTCGTTTGCTTTCTTGTGCTTCTTTTTTGAGTTGGTCAACTTGGTTGGCAGAAACTGCCCCATCCTCTACAAGGTTGCTAAAACGTTCTACTTGTCTTTTATCTATACTCAAACGAATTCGCACTGAGTTACGGTCATTTTGAGTAGATTTTATTTGCTGTTTAGCCTGACTAACTAATGCCTGTTTTTCTAATTTTTGGAGGGTATAAATAGTCTGTTTAACATCAAGATTTTGCTGTGCCTGATTAACTTGAGCAATTTTTTCCAATTCTTGGGATTTATTTTGTCGTTTCTGAATATTAATGGAAAATTGCAGTTGTTTTTTGAGTAATTCTAATTGCTGTTGGCGATTTTGTAGACCTTCTAACTTTGTTTGTGCCTGTTGCAATTCTGTTTGCAAAATATCAGAGTCAAGTTCTAGCAAAACCTGTCCTGAGGTTACGGTGTCGCCTTCTTTAACTCTAACAGTTTTGACACTACCACTAGCAAGACTATCTAATTTTTGTGTTGCTCCTTGAGGTTCTATCTTTCCTCTGGCACTTCCAGTTTCATCCACTTTGGAGAATACTGCCCAAGGTACACCAAGAGCCATAAATCCTATTAGCACATATAATATACCATGCGTCCAAATTCTAGGTAAAGCATTCAGCAATTCTTCTGTGCCGTAATATAAATCTTTGACATTATCTATTGTTTCTGTCTGCTCCTTAATATCTATCTCTGCGTAATCTTCATAGTTATCCCGCTCATCTTTTGGAAGTGCAGATGAGGAATTAGGAGATATATATGGCATAGTTTTATGTCCCAAAACAGTAGATGCGGTGGGGAGAAATCAATTCAACAAGAGGCAAGGGAGTAGAGAGCAAGGGGGAAAATTCCTCTGCCTCTTTTTCAAAATTCAAAAACTCCCATTCCCTATTACCCAGTTTTAACCAGCCTGAGCTAGTTGTTGTTGATTCAAATAGTAGTAATGACCTTGCTTGGCGATTAATTCATCATGAGTACCGCTTTCCACTAATACGCCGCGATCTAAAACGAGGATTAAGTCGGCATTGCGGACTGTGGAGAGACGATGGGCAATAATTACACTCGTGCGCCCTTGGAGAATTGTTTTGAGGTTGTTCTGAATAATCCTTTCTGATTCCGAGTCTAAATGACTGGTAGCTTCATCAAAAAGTAATAAACGCGGATTTCCAAGTAAAGCACGGGCAATGGCTAGGCGTTGGCGTTGTCCACCAGAGAGCATTCCACCACCTTCACCGATTTGAGATTCATAACCCAATGGTAGTTGCTGAATAAATTCATCTGCCCCTGCATATCGTGCTGCTTGAATAATTTCATTTAATGAGGCTTCTGGGTGTGCGATCGCGATATTTTCCCGAATTGTACCACCAAACAGAAATGTGTCTTGATCGACAACGCCGACTTGAGAACGGAGCGATCGCAAAGCAACACTTGTCACATCATGACCATCAATTAAAACTTTACCGTCTGTCGGTGGATATAAACCCAAAATCAATTTACTCAGGGTAGTTTTTCCAGAACCACTCCGCCCTACTAAAGCCACCATTTGCTCAGGTTTGATTTCAAAGCTGATATTTTCTAGGACGTTGGTTTTACTTTCTGGGTGATAGCGGAAGGTGACATTTTCAAAACAAATTTTACCGCGTAATTTACCCAAGTTTTGGCGGGGTTTATTGTGTAAATCTTCTTCTGGTTCAGCTTCTAAAACATCATTGAGACGTTCGGTAGAAATAATGATTTCTTGTAATTCATTCCACAATCCTGAAAGTCTTTGAAAAGGACTCAAGACGTTACCCACTAACATATTAAAAGCCATTAATTGTCCAACTGTAAGTTCTCCTTGAATGACTTGTAATGCTCCAAACCACATCAATGCGGTATTCACAAAAGTTGAAATCACACTACTGATCATCGAGAGGCGGATACCAATTACTTGAGCATTAAAACCTTTTTTAACTAAATCATTCAATAATTCCTCCCAATGCCAACGCACTGTTTGTTCAATTGATAATGAGCGCACCGTGCGAATTCCTGTCAGAGATTCGATGATATAACTGTTTTCTTTGGCTCCAGCATTAAAAACTTCTCTAGAGATGCGGCGCAAAATACCTGTACTAGCCAGCGCTACAATAAAAAATGGTGGCACAGTTACTAATACAAATAGTGCCATTTTCCAGCTATACCAAAACATCAGGCTTAAATAAACCACTAATGTCAGCATATCTAGCACAATTGAAAGCGTCTGACCTGTTAAGAAGCTTTGAATTTTCTGGTTTTCTTGGATGCGGGAAATAACATCCCCAACGTAACGGGATTCAAAATAGGATAGAGGCAAACGGAAGGTATGTTTGATAAAACCTACCAGTAGAGAAATGCTGATGCGGTTGGCTGTGTGACTGAGTAGATATGTCCGTACTCCATTCATGGCAATGCTGAACAAACCAAAAACAATCATTCCCAAACCAACAGCGTTTAAGGTAGTCAGGCTACGTTGTACCAGCACTCGGTCTAGTAATAACTGGGTGAAAATAGGCGTTACCAGTCCAAATAGCTGCATGACTACTGAAGCGATAAAGACTTCTATCAGGACTTTATAGTGGGGTTTAACTAATTCAAAAAACTTCCATAAACCAACATCATTATTTTCGACATCTTTGAATAAAGATGTAGGTTCTAGAAGTAAGGCATAGCCAGTCCAATCTGTGGTAAATTCCTGACGGGTGAGGGTGCGTTGGCCAAGTGCGGGATCGCCGACAATTACTTGCTTTTTGGTGATTTCATAGACAACGATGAAGTGTTTACCTTGCCAATGAGCGATCGCAGGTAGAGGTTGTTCTGCAAATTTATCCAGGGTAGCTTTGACGGGACGGGTGGAAAAACCAAGATTTTCTGCGGCAGATGCGATCGCTCTCAAAGAAGCACCACTACGACCAACGTTGGTCATCTCCCGCAAACGATTGACACTAAAGTATTTGCCCCAATACCTACCAATCATCACCATACAAGCAGCACCACAGTCAGAGGCACTTTGTTGGGCATAGAAAGGATAAAGTTTGCTGAGTCGTCCCCACCAATGCCCGATTTGCACTTTCGGACTGGGAAAGTAAGGGCGTGATTTTTTGGGCTTTTTTTCTGACTGGGAATCTGGCTGGGGAAAGGGAATAATTTTGGCCTTCAACTCTAACCGTTCGGTTTTAGATTTACCCTTTCGTGGCAGTTGCTTCACAGTAAAAGATGGGTCTTCAGTGAGGAATGACTCTAACTCCGGGCAATGTTCTAATGCTATTTGCCAATCTGAATTCTTGAGAATGTAAGCGATCGTTGGTTGTGTCGCTTGCCAATTAGCCCGTTTTGGTTCAGCATAAATTTTGCCAATTTCTAATGTGTTACCCTCAGAATGCAGTAGTTGACCCCGGTACAGCAGCCACAGTTTGCAATCTTTGAGTACAGGCATTTTCTCTGATGTGTTGAGATTGTGCCGTCCAAAGAGGGATAAGGCTTTGAACATCCCTGGAACTTGTGATGTGTAGGGTGGAAATTGTGAGTTCTGGCGACATAACAGCAGCAAATCCCAAAGTTCTGCACGGGCTTTTAAGCGATCGCCAATGCTAGGAGATTCCTGAATCACATCAGTTAAGCACTCGTCGCTTAAATAGCATAACTTTAAGTTTGTCGAAGCTCTAGCAATGTAAGGTTTAAAGTCCTCTTCAGGAAATAGACTCAGTTCACCATAAGATTCTCCTGCTGAGAGGGTGGTAATTAAGTTTTCAAAGTTATCCAGCAGTCTAACTTTACCGTCAAGGATAATGTAGATACCTGGTTTTACCCCTGTTGCTTGCCACAACAGCTTTGCTGGTGAGGGCTGTAATATTTCTAGTCTTAACAGGCATCTCTGAAACCAACTTTCAGAAAGTTTTTCACCCAAAATATTGGTCAGTTGTTGATATAAATCATGCTCTGAAAACACAGATTTCCCCTGAAAATTTTATAATTAAAAACATTATTTTTTAACCTTCTTATGAGAAATATTTTGGTTTCTTCAAAGAAGATATATAGCCGGATTTAGGCTTCGCCGTGAGCATCAGCCGAACGGAGCCAAGAGTCAGGACTAAAACCCTTTTGTGGACAGAGTTTCTTCATCGCCTGATGTCCTAACTTTCTTGTCAGTTGCTATAACTAATAATTATTGACAAATAAGATTTTTAAATCTAATTTGTATTAATAAGCAATTAATGTAAAGCGCAAGTTTTTTAAAATACGCTATAGTCGTATCCCTTAAAAGCCTCGTCTTTCCGTCTTTCCAGAAATTCTATCAAATAGTTATTTATAGTTCTCGTCAAATTGGCAAATTTTTATATCTGATAAATTCAATAGTTTCGCACCGGGAAATAGTCTATTTAGACTAGTAGTGACTTATCGCCATGATTATCCGCTTCACTCCAACAAAAAAACTTTGCTGAAGTAGGATGCTGTCACTTCTGCACTAAGGAGAATGGAATTATACCATCACGAAAATTTGAGTTATCAATGTTATGTGGAGATTTTTCTTTTCTTTAATCTCTTGCCTATCATCTTTGATACAAATCAAGATTATCTGCGTATTTACGCCGAGAACGATGATTCAGATCAGGGTTTTGGTAAGGCATATTTTCGTTTTTTATTTGTAGATTGACTAGCTCTTGATTCTAAGGTAAATATGGGAATTTCCTCAAGTTCAGCATCACTTAAATTATACTGTTCACAAACTAAACTTAAGCGATTTCCGTTAGTTTTAACTGCATTAACAGCATGGGTTAAATCGCCTTGAAAGTAAACTAGGGTATTAGTTTGGGGTTTAACTTGCCCAACTTGGCGTTTAGTTGATTTCAGCACCAATTCCCCTCCCTCCATATTTTCTGGTACACGCACATAGAGAACACTAACAATGTTGGGTGGTTCAATAGTTTTGCAATAGGAACGCAAAGAACGATCTATGTGTGGATCAACACGGGAACCTTCTTTTAACAGTAAAGGATTTAAGTAAAAAGCATTACAATTCGACTGAAGAGCCAAATCTAAATAAGGCTTAAAAAAGGGGAATTTTTGTTCAACTGTTTTTAAGCCCCCACGTTGAAACACCACAGAAAATCCCTTGGTATTGATAAAATCGCGGTTGAGGTTGTTGATAGAAAAGTAAGGACTAGCCTGAATTTCTCCCCACAAATCATTTAGGTAATTATTAGGTAAAACGTTGGTTTCTAATTGATAGTATTTCACATTCCGTAAATCACAAATTTATCTATTTAGCTTGGGTGTGGGGAATCAAACAAAACTTTTTTGTAAGGATTCAGGTGTGATGATTCTGAAAAATATCACTTCTCTCTATTCCTGATTTCATGAGTATTTTAACTTCTGACTCCTGAATTCTTACATTTTTAACTTCATACACTCCGCAAAATTCTCTCAATCATCTGATTAGCTTGGGAAGCATAACCACCACCAAACAAATTAAAATGATTTAAAACGTGATAAAGATTATAAAGTGTTTTCCGTTTTTCATAACCTTCATCTAAAGGAAATACTTCCGCATATCCTTGATAAAAAATCGGTGGGAATCCACCAAATAATTCTGTCATGGCAATATCAACTTCTCTATCACCAAAATAAGTCGCTGGGTCAAAAATCACGGGTTCACCGTCAATAGTAAAACCTGCATTTCCTCCCCATAAATCACCATGTACTAAGGAAGGTTGTACTTGATGATCTGCTAATAATTCGGGAATAGCGGCTAATAATTTATTTTCTAGAGGAAAACTTCCTCCTTGTCGCTTTGCTAATTGAAATTGATAACCTAAGCGATGTTGAGTATAAAATTCTATCCAGTCAGATTTCCAAGTATTAATTTGGGGTGTGGAACCAATAGTATTATTCATTTTCCAGCCGAAACCTTCGTTACTACTGGTTTTGTGCATTGCTGCTAAATTATGCCCCATTTTTTGCCAAAATTTGCTATTCCCATCGGTCATTTCTAGCCATTCCAGCACAATGTAGCCAGAATTACTTGCTGTACCCCAGCACAGAGGTTGAGGAACACGGATAGTTTTTGTATTACGCATCTGCTGTAAGCCCAGCATTTCAGCTTCAAACATCGCCACTTGGGATGCTTGGTTAAATTTGACAAAGTAGGTGAGTTTGCTATCACTAACTGCATAACCTTGGTTAATACAGCCGCCACTGACGGATAAATGTTGTGAAGAGTGAAATTTTTGGCCAGTTACTTGGCTAATATGAGTATCAATTTCTTGCCAAATCATAGTTTTTTATGGGGGCGAATTGTAATTCGCCCTTGCTTATCAATTAAGAAAAATTACCAATGGATAATGAAAATCAAGGGCGGAGAAACCAAGGAAACTAAGGGACTTCCAAATAAAAAAATGTACAAAAATTTCTTGTGGTGCGGGCATCCTGCCCGCAAATTATCAAGGACGGGCAGGATGCCCATCCCACAAGATTGGATAATTTATTTTCTGGTGTTCCCTAAGGGCGGGGAAACCCCTCCCCTACGCTGGTTTGATGATAACTACACCATAAGCATCTGGAGAAAGATAGTCTGTTGCAGCTTGCATCAAGTCAGTTGCATTCTGGGCTTGAATATAATCTGGGTAATTAAATGCTGGTTCTAAATCGCCAATTAAAGATTGATAATAACCATATAAGCCGGCGCGATCGCTTGGGGTTTCATTTCCAAACACAAATCTATTCGCCACACGTCGCCGTACACGGTCAATTTCCGACTCTTTCACCAATTCTGTTTGTAATTTTCGCAGATGTTGTGCGATCGCATCTTCTACTTTTGCTAAATCTTCCACTTCACATTTAGCCGAAACAGAAAACGCACCCTGTAGCAAATGGCTCATATTGCTGACAGAAATTGTACTCACCAATCCCCGTTCTTCCCGTAAATCATACACCAGTCTTGATGTCCGTCCATGTCCTAAAATTCCCGCTAAAACATCCAGCGCATAAGTTTGATTTAGTTCCATTAACCCAGGAACTCGCCAAATCATCACTAACCTTGCTTGCTGGAGAGTTTCATCAATAAATTCTTGTCTAACAATTTCTGTAAATGCTGGTTCAGGAACAACTTTTGATTGCTGACTATTAACTGTTGACTGCGGATTATTTTTGATGAAGCCTTCAGCCACAATTTCTACTAATTCCTCTACAGGTAAATTACCCACAGCTACAGCAGTAACTGACTGCGGTTGATACCAATGAGCATGGAAATCCCTCATTTGCTGTGGCTTAAGTTGAGAAATCACATCTTCTGGCCCTAGTACCGGACGACGGTAAGGTAAAGAATCAAAAGCAGTTTCCATGATTCGGCGAAAAATACGCCGACGGGGATTATCCTCTGAACGTCTAATTTCTTCCAAAACTACCAAACGTTCCCGTTCAAAGGCATCATCAGGAATACTGGCATTAAATACCACATCCATTTGCAGTGGTGCTAATTCTGCAAAGTCTTGAGGCGCACTATTTATATAGTAATGAGTATAGTCTTGGCTCGTGGCCGCATTAGTCACCGCACCCCGTTCTTCAATTCGCCTTTCAAACTCGCCACTTACCAATTTCTGTGTTCCCTTAAAAATCATATGCTCTAAAAAATGAGCCATACCGTTAATAGGATCTGATTCTATAGCAGAACCAATTTTTACCCATAAGCTGAGATTAACGGCTTCCACCGGCATTTGTTCGGCGATGATTGTTAAACCATTAGGTAAATGGTGTAGCTTTGGCGCATTCAGGCGAGGAAATTTCAGCAAAGTTGATGTCATTGGTAGTGGCGAGTGAAAGGCTAGGTTACTTCTTATATCTTACAACCACCTTAATGGTGTAAACCTTGTAGAGACGTTTCAATTCAAATTACTGGCTTCTTTAAGAAGTCGGGGATCTTTATTTTGTGATCAAAGTCCTGTCTATCTAAATAATCTTATTGATTGCAAACTGCTAACTAACTGAGTAATACCTTGTGCAGCTAGTTCCACACCAACAGCTTCGCCAACAAATCATCACTTTGCTTCAATCTTTCCCTAATATCTGTATCTTTAATTTTGCCAAAAGCCTGAATAGTTAAAGCTATTACTGCTTCTAACTTAACATTTCTCAATATCTCTAAAACGCCTCAACAGATGATGGATCACTTATCGCTAAAGCTTCAAATAAATCAATTTGTTCACCTGCGTTTTGACATTTACGAAAAGCGTTAATGATATCAGCAGTAGTTTTGAGGTTTGAGTAATCTATACTTATTGTAGATATGACGATTTACTTGCATTTAAAATATCACAGAAATAAACGTGAGTATATAGTGCTTATACTTAATTAACAATAGTTGTTTATATGTTATCATCTAAAAAATACCAAAACTACTAAAAATAGGCTTCATCGCAGATTTACAATCTCAATTAAAAGAACTTTCTGAGAACAACAAAGCAGGAATACTAACTTCAAAAAAAGAAGAAGTATTGACACCATGATAACTGTAAAGACCTTGTACGAAACTGACTTTAATCTTTGGTTAGAAGAAACTGCAATTCTCCTGAAAACAGGAAAACTAGACCAATTAGATATCGAAAATTTACTCGAAGAAATTGAAGGGATGAGTCGCAAAGAAAAAGATGCTTTAGAAAGTAATCTAATTCTGGTAATTCAACATTTACTTAAGTGGCATTATCAAATAGAAAAACGCTCTCCCAGTTGGTCTTATACCATTATTGAAAAATCTCGCAGACTAAATAAAGCTTTTAAAAATAGTCCTAGTCTGAAGCCTTACTTCGATGCTGTATTTAATGAATGTTATAATGAAGGTTGTAAAGCTGCTGCTGTTGAAACTCAACTCCCTTTAACTACTTTTCCTGAATCATGTCCCTTTACCAAGTCTGATGTTTTGGATATTAATGTTGATGATTATTTGATTGAATAAAATCTAATTACTGAGATTTTACATAAAATTATTTTCGTTTTAAATTTGATTATTTTTGGGCAGGCAAGACTTCGACGAACTCAGTCCAAGGATGCCTACCCTACAAGAATTACAAATCTACATTTTTATCAACTTTTTGCCATTGGTGGAAAAACAGAAATACTTCTTGGTGTTTCAGATGAGGGTAGAAATTTCTCGGTCAATAATTGTTGAAAAGTCTTTAATGAATCTTGCCAGTTCTGAATTATATTTTGCAAGTCTTGCAGTTTTTCTGCGGGAATATTTCCTAACAAGGGATAATTAAAGTTACCTGAAAATAAGATTGCTGAGGCTTGTTTATCAGGAAATTGGACATTTACCTGATTGATGCCTAAGTTTAGTGTTCCCCGTTTCAAAGGATAAGTTAACTGTAAGGCAGCATTTACTTTTCCTCCTCCAAACTCCTGCCATGAGCCGGGTGATAAAAGTTTACCGCATATGTATTCATAGGCATCGGCATCTGAGTTAAAGGTGACAAATCCTCTGGGGTTAATTCCTACTCGTTGATACTCTACTTGGGATAGTTTTTCTATTAAGTTTAAAGTGATTTTTGGTACTTGTATTTCTGCGATTGGTTTTGTGATTATGCTCTCTAATATGCTCACACTATTGGGCTGGGCAACGATTCCTAAACCACTGTTAAAAAAAAGCTGAACTACACCATTTGCATAAACTGGTTGTTTTGCCAACTCCCAATCGGAGGGAATAATGCCTGTGTATTTCAAGAAGTCGGGGGTGAGAACAGTGGGATTAAGATTTTTGGCGGTAATAGCGATCGCAAATTCTTGAATTTCAAAATCTTTGCTCATAAACCTATGTATTTTTTGACAGTACCAATACTGTATAACCAAACATAAGTACAAATATAGCGTTTCCTAAAATTGATTTTCCTCACTTCCCCCTTTTCCACGCCCAATTTAATTTAAAATTATGAGTAGTAATATTAAGAATTGTAAAATTAAGTATCAATGCCTAGTCTTTCTCTTAACAAAAATAAATCCCGCGTCATCGTTATCGGTGCAGGTATAGGTGGACTTACAGCCGGTGCATTATTAGCACATAGAGGTTACAACGTCTTAATTCTCGACCAGGCTTTAGTTCCCGGTGGTTGTGCTTCAACTTTTAAACGTCAAGGCTTTACCTTTGATGTGGGTGCAACTCAAGTTGCAGGGTTAGAACCTGGGGGAATTCATCACCGCATTTTCTCAGAATTAGAAATTGAGTTACCAGAAGCAACGCCTTGTGATCCTGCTTGTGCGGTTTATCTCCCTGGGGAGTCTACACCGATTAATGTCTGGCGTGATTCTCAGAAATGGCAGGAAGAACGCCAAAGACAGTTTCCTGGAAGTGAACATTTTTGGCAATTATTAGCAACTTTATTTCATGCTAGTTGGGAATTTCAAGGACGTGATCCGGTTTTACCACCGCGTAATTTATGGGATTTAGGACAATTAATAAAAGCGGTGCGTCCGAGTACTTTCATAACTGCACCTTTCACATTATTTACTGTGGGGGATGCTTTACGGTTATGTGGTTTAGGGAATGATTACCGACTGAGGACGTTTTTGGATTTACAACTCAAGTTGTATTCTCAGGTTAGCGCGGAAGAAACAGCTTTGCTTTATGCTGCAACAGCTTTGAGTGTTTCCCAACTACCCCAGGGATTGTTTCATCTCCAGGGTAGTATGCAGGTTTTGAGCGATCGCTTACTATTTGCCTTAGAACGAGACGGTGGTAAGTTATTAATGCGCCACACCGTCGAAAAAATCAACGTTGAAAATGGTAAAGCTAACGCTGTAGTTATCAGAAACCAGAAAACCGGGGAAACTTGGACAGAAACCGCAGATCATATAGTTGCTAACGTCACCGTCCAGAATTTAGTAGAGTTATTGGCAGAAAATGTCCCATCTGGATATAAACAAAGAGTAGAAAAACTCCCCCCAGCTTCCGGTGCATTCGTGGTTTATTTGGGTGTAGATGCCAGCGCGATTCCTGCTGATTGTCCACCTCATCTACAATTCTTATATGATGCTAATGGATCGATTGGTGAGAATAATTCCCTATTTGTATCTGTAAGTCATCAGGGAGATGGACGCGCACCGCAGGGAAAAGCCACAATTATCGCTTCTTCCTTTGTTGATTTTACTCCGTGGTGGGAAACTCAAGATTATGAAGGGTTAAAACAAAAATTTACCCAAGAAGCAATATCTAAACTTTCACAATATTTTTATTTAAAACCAGAAACTATCATTTATGTAGAAGCAGCTACACCTCGCACCTTTGCTCATTTTACCGGAAGAGAACGAGGTATTGTTGGTGGTATTGGTCAAAGAATTCCTACTTTTGGACCCTTTGGTTTTGCCAATCGTACTCCTATTAATAATTTGTGGTTAGTTGGTGATTCTACTCATCCAGGTGAAGGAACTGCGGGAGTTAGTTATTCAGCTTTGACGGTAGTTAGACAAATTCAAGCTCAAAATTAATGGTTAAGTAAAGGAGATCATGAAATTTCAACCTTTTCAACTTTGATTCTTTGCGCCTTTGCGTGAGCCATATTCATATTTTTGATCAGCAACGCCAATATTATTAAACAAAAAAAAGGGGCTGATTTTACACAGTCCCCAATTACCAATCACCGATTACAACCCATCGCTAATCGGTGATGGCGGGGATTGCTCAATTTCAGGTGATGACTCAGGTGATGGCTGAGGTGATGACTTAGGAAGAATAAATTGTCGCCAAGTCCTAATTTGTTGTTGGGCATCTCTGTAAGCAGAACTACCTTGTGGAATCAACCTGGCTGTCTCGATACTTTTAGCAACATCAAACTCGCTTTGAGAACGCGCCATTTGTAATAACTGTTGACTCCATTGATCAATAGCCACGTTCGCATCCATACGTAAGACGTTACGATTTGATACCCGATTAGCTAACTTGATTGCTTCAGCTAAAGCTTCTGGTGTGCCAGTAATAGCGACTTCTCTGGCTTTCTTCCAGTTTTCTCTGGCACGGATTTGCTCTTGCCAACTATCAACGGCTGTTTGTGCTTCTCCTGCCAGCGCTCGTCCTGATGAGGCAATTTTTTGAGCTTCCCTCACAGCAGCAGTTAAATCACCACTATCAGCGATGATGCGTGCTTGATCTAGATAAGGTTGATCTTGAATTCGCTGAATTTTAGCCGTCCAAGTGCTGATTTTTTTCCGTGCGTCTGGATATAAGGAACGACCAGATCGAATTTGACTTGCCTCTGCGATCGCAGCTTGTAATGAGTTAATATCCTCCAATAGAGCTATCTGTTCAGCACGATCTAAAAAAGGTTGATCTTCAATAGACTCCACTTTGCTACGCCACCGTCCCATTTCTTGCCGCGCTTCTTGAGAACGGGGGTTATTATCGGGAATCAGCTGCACTTCTGAGATTGCTGCCGTTAAATCGTTAATTGTGCCTTGACTAGCTAAATTTCGCGCTTTTTCCAAACGAGCAACATCTTCAATCTCTAATTGCCAACGAGCAATCAGTTGTTGGGCTTTACCATATACTTCCCTAGAAGCATCAATTTGTTGGGCTTGGTAAATAGCTGCCTCTAAACCAGCAACAGTACCTACCCAAGCATTCCTTTGTGCTTCACCCAAAACCACAAAATCATCTATTTCTGTCTGTAATGAAGTAATTGGCGGAATTTGTCTGACAATTTCTAACGCTGTATCGGCATCCCGTCTGTCCATTTTGGCTTGTGCCAATTGCAACATCTTGCGCCCAAATTCAGGAATCAACTCCTGAGCTTTTTGATACAAATAGCTGTCTGACTTAATCGACTCAGCGAGCTTAATAGCCTCAAGTAGTTGATCGACTGAGCGACTTTTTGCTATGCTTTCAGCTTTATAGAGCTTGTCACCATCTTCTCTCGCTGTCACAATGATGCGATTTAATTGGTCATATTTGGTAGTAGACCAATATTTATTGTTGACGCGTAGGAGTTTAGATGACAGCATAAAAGCTGATTGCCAATTCCTTTGCCGCAGTTCCTTTTCCGATTCTTGGTAAATTTCCTCTGCCTTTGACCAGATAGACTGCCATTTACCAATTTGTTCTTCTACTAGTTTACGTACTTCTAAGTCTTCAGGAATTTGGCGAGCCGTTGCGATCGCTTCTTCTAAATTTCCCGCTTGAAAACTCTGATCAGCTAACTGTAAAATATCCCGTGACCACCCCTCTAACAAACCATTAATTTGTCCTCTGAGGGGGTGATTTTTTGGCAGTTCCTTTACCAGTGCGATCGCTTGCAATAAGTCATTTATAGTCTGCTTAGAAGCTGCCAACTGAGCGCAGTGCAACCTTACCGAAGCACTAGCCAAAGGCCAAAAAATTTCTGGACAATTCGGTGCTGATGGTAATTTAAGCAGCATCGACATTGATATAAATCCTATAGTGCTGGGAATCAACGTTAATAATATTGACCACAGCACCCAATTTTTCATCCAGCGTGGTATTCTCTCAGTAATATAACTGAGCTTAAAATTTCGCTCTGAATGATTATCTATAGGTAATCCTTCTGTATTGTTGTCTTGTTGCTGCTTCACTGATTTATAGTTAGAACCAGTAGCTGGGACACCAGATGTTTCAGTAGTCCCGACTTCTCCAGTTCGGGATAATCTTGTTGTTTGATCTGGTTTTTCTGCTCTGGCTGGAGACCAACTGTCTGAAATATCCCGTTCTGTCATCTCACACACCAAAGTAATTGAATAGCAGTCCGCGTCAGACTGATAATTCCATTGTTGCCATACTAACTTTCTTTCTCATTATTAAAAAGCTATTTTTTCCTGTCCTATCTCCACAGATACCATTTGCGATTACTGAATTTAGTAGCTTTTTATACTTATTCCCCAACAGAAGCTTCCGTCTGCAAATCAACAATTAGTTTCGCTAGATTATCACTACTAGCTTGATAAACTCTGCCGCAAAAATCACAAGTTGCTTCCGCGCCATTATCTTTAATAATCATATCTTGCAGTTCTGCTTCTCCAAGCATTTTTAATGCTCCTAGCACCCGATCAAAGGAACAACGACAGTGGAAGCGCAACATCTGACTTTCAGGAAAAATTGTCAGACCCATATCCCCTAGCAAATCACCAAAAATTTCAGTCAGCGTCTTTCCTGCTTGCAATAATGGCGTAAACCCTGATAATGCAGATACCCTTGATTCCAAAGTAGCAACCAAGGCTTCATCTCTTGCAGCTTTGGGTAACACTTGTAATAGTATCCCTCCAGAGGCTGTAACGCCACCGGAACCAACGAATACACCTAAAACCAAAGCTGAAGGTGTTTGTTCCGAATTTACGAGGTAATGGGCGACATCATCACCAATTTCCCCAGAAACAAGTTCAACTGTACTAGAGTAGGGATAACCATAGCCAATATCCCGAACAACATACAAGTAGCCACTACCTACTGCACCACCAACATCTAGCTTACCTTTAGCATTAGGAGGCAATTCCACTGATGGGTTCTGTACATAACCCCGTACCGTGCCATCTAAGCCCGCATCTACCAATATACCACCTAAAGGCCCATCGCCCTTGACTCGCACATTGACCCTAGACCCAACACGCTTCATACTAGAAGCCATTAACAAGCCTGCTGACATAGTTCTTCCTAATGCGGCTGTAGCTACGTAAGAAAGTTTATGACGCACTCGTGCTTCCTCAGTTAAGCGTGTGGTAATCACACCAACCGCCCGAATACCCCCATCGGCCGCTGTAGCCCGAATTAATTGATCCGCCATGAAAACCCTTACAATTCTTAACAAAATTACTTTTCTATTGTAAGTTCTCTGGGGACTGGGGACTAGGAACTGGTGACTGGCGACTAGGAAAAATAGGGGAATATTTATCTTTCTCCTACCACCAATCACCAATCACCAATCACCAATCACCAATCACCAATCACCAATTACCAATTACCAATCACCAATTACCAATCACCAATCACCAATCACCAATCACCATGCTAGGAACTTTTCAACAAAGCCAACTGCGAATCGAAATTGAAGCATCAGCTACTGCCATTCACGATAGTCTATTGCGTCCAGCACAGCTAGAAAAATGGCTATTAGGACAAAGTTTTTCACCGGGAATGCCAGAAGAACTGCAAACCGGATTTCAGTTTACTACTTCCACTGGGCCAGTCCAAATACATCATCAAGTCGATGTCGTCAAACCTAATTGTCTGCGCTTGCTACTCAGTAATGGTATTGATGGCTTTCATGAATGGTATTGGGGAGAAGGTTGGGTACAGTCACGCTTGGAAGGCGTGTCAATTTTGCCTGTTAAGTTGGCTCAAACTCTAAGTTTGTTGAGTTTACGTCAGTTTTTGGTAACTCAGAAAGTGTAAATCTATAAATATTCCACCCAATATAGGAATTTAGCCTTCTCATTCCCGTACTCTGTATGGGAATGAATTCTAAAAGGATCTGTCTAGAAGTGACAATATACAAATTACGAATTATTTACCTGGTTTTACCACCAAGACTGAACAATTAGCTTCTTCCATGACTTGAGTGCTAACAGAACCCTGGACAATTCTCTTCATCCCCGTTAATCCACGACTACCAATCACTACTAAGTCGGCTTTGTAAATATTGGCTAGTCGCACAATTTCGTCAGCAGGATCACCAGTTACCAGTTCTAATTCACTTTCAAATGACAATTTTTCTTGATAGGATTGCAGCTGCTTTTCAATCTGGAAATAAGAAAACTTTGGTGACTCAGGGTGAGGACGATCAGCGGGTAATTCTATTTCTGAATCTGGTGTAGGAAATACATGACAAAGAATGACTTTGGTGTTTGATGACAAGACCAAATCACCTAAAGCCTGAATTACTCGTTCGGCAATTTCCGAGCCATCCAGAGCTACTAAAATAGTTTTTAACACCGCTTTTGTCTCCTCAAAAGTAGACCCCTTAAATCGTCACATAGGGATTTTTATTGGTGCTAACACCAATAAAAATCCCAAATGTAAACTTTAGTTTATTAAAATCACAAACTTACTACTGTCAACTAAAGAGTAACTTGTGTCAACAGTATTCAGTAAAGGTTATGCATTCTAAATTACTCATTTTCCTCAACTCGCCGTCGTACTGAATCAGCGTGGGAAGGTAAACCTTCAGCAGTGGCTAGTGCGTCAATTGCCCCAGCTACTTTATGTAGTGCAGTTGGTGAGTATTGAATAATACTGGAGTGTTTGAGAAAAGTTTCTACACCTAAGGCAGAAGCATAACGGGCTGCACCGGAGGTTGGTAAGGTATGGTTAGGCCCTGCTAAATA
Organism: Anabaena sp. WFMT; assembly: GCF_051781005.1. Lineage (NCBI taxonomy): Bacteria > Bacillati > Cyanobacteriota > Cyanophyceae > Nostocales > Nostocaceae > Anabaena > Anabaena sp. WFMT. The sequence goes on from NZ_JBPWOA010000016.1 coordinate 193,410, forward strand.
GTCACCTACAGCTTCTGGTGTTGAATAACCCAGGAAAATAGCTCCAGCATGGCGAATCTGAGAAATTAAAGCCCAAGGATCTTTAACTTCTAATTCCAGGTGTTCAGGAGCAAATTCATTTGAGAGTTCTGCTGCTGCGGTGAGAGATTCGACAACGACAATTAAGCCGTAATGAGCGATCGCTTTTTCTGTGTCTATCCGTCGTGGGTGATCTACCAATTGTCTATCTACAGCTACTTGGACTTTTTTCGCTAAACCAGCATCTGTTGTCAACAAAATCGCCGCCGCCATTGGATCATGTTCCGCTTGGGCTAACAAATCCGCTGCCACGTGTGCAGGATTAGCTGTTTCATCAGCAATAATCAGCACTTCGCTGGGGCCTGCTAATGAATCAATACCCACTGTCCCATAAACTAATTTTTTGGCTAAGGTGACATAGATGTTACCTGGTCCAGTAATCACATTCACTTTCGGAATCGTTTCTGTACCGTAAGCTAAAGCAGCGATCGCTTGAGCGCCCCCAATGCGATAAATTTCCTGTACCCCCGCCTCTTGTGCAGCTACTAAAACTGCGGAATTAATCGTTTTTTCTCCTCGTGTTGGTGTTACCATCACTACACGGGGTACACCTGCCACTTTGGCTGGAATAGCATTCATCAGCACCGTACTGGGATAGGAGGCGCGACCACCTGGAACGTATAAACCTGCCCGATCTACAGGGGTATAACGTTTACCAAGTACTATTTCATCCTCGCCAAAGTGTACCCAGCTTTTTGGTACTCGCTGTCGGTGAAACTCTTCAATTTGGCGACAAGCCAGTTGAATAGCTGCCAACAAATCCTTTGATACCTGTTGGTAAGCCGCATCCAGTTCTGAACCTGTCACCCGTAGTTCTTCTGGCTGCAAGGTTTGGTGGTCAAACTCTGAAGTATAATGCAATACAGCTTTGTCGCCTTGGCGCTTAACTGCTTGCAACACTTCCCTCACTGTTGCTTCTTTGTGAAGCAATTGTTCATCCTGGGTGCGTTCGCCTTCGGCGCGTTGGAGACGTTCGCAGATACGTTGTAGTTCGGCTCTAACGTCTGCCTGCTGAGTAATAATTCGCAGCATGGAATAAGGACAATGCCAAAATTTAGAATGTTCCCGCTTGAGAATTAGTTTTGCTCTTTACCCACTAAGAGATCAAGCTTTCCTAACTCTCTTCTCTAGCTTAACCTGGATTTTTTTGATACTCCCAGGATTGCCGTTTCCTTTTTCCCCTGGGGTTATTGATTTTAGTACCCTATCTTAACCTATTTTCCCCATGTGAAAACATATCCTGGTATAGGGATTTCTTAAGATTACAGGGGTGATAGAGGATGATTGGTGAGTAATTATTTTTCTCCTGTTCCCTATTTCCTGTTCTCTGTAACTTATTTTTTGCAGAAATTATAACATTGGCAATTTGGATGCTATATTAGTAAGTCTAGTAGTGTGTGTACATATTAATTAATAGTTTTTTTGGAATTGACTGTGGCGAATACAAAGTCTGCTCTCAAGCGTGCTCAAACTTCAGAACGCAACCGACTGCGTAACAAAGCATATAAATCAGCTGTAAAAACGCTGATGAAGAAGTACATTAGTGCTGTTGAAGTCTATACAGCTGATCCTACTCCCGAATCCAAACAAGCAGTAGATGCTCGGATGTCAGAGGTTTACAGCAAAATTGATAAAGCAGTGAAGCGTGGGGTGTTGCATCCCAACAACGGAGCTAGGAAAAAATCAAGATTAGCTCATAAACTCAAACCACTGACTCAAACTGCACAGTAGTCATTAGTCATTAGTCCTGAATCTAATGGATTAATGACTTAATAAATTCTCGTCAATGACTTCTGAGTAACCCATGCAGCTAATAGATACTCATGTACATCTCAACTTTGACCTGTTCCAGCCAGATTTAGCAACAGTGCGATCGCATTGGCAAAAATCAGGGGTAGTGCGTTTGGTACATTCCTGCGTTCACCCTGAAGAATTTGCCAGCATTCAAGCCCTAGCCCAGCAATTTCCTGAACTCAGTTTTGCCGTTGGCTTACATCCTCTAGATGCTGCTAAATGGAATCAAGAAACAGCCGAGAAAATAAAAACTCTAGCCAGTTCTGATGCCAAAGTAGTAGCGATTGGGGAAATGGGGTTGGATTTTTATAAAGCCCAAGACTATGACAACCAGCACATAGTATTTGAGTCTCAGTTAGCGATCGCATCTGAACTGAATCTACCAGTGATCATCCATTGTCGTGATGCCGCACCAGAAGTAAGATCAGTCTTGCAAAAATGGCGAGAGAGTCAAGGAGAAAAAGCACGGGGTGTCATGCATTGTTGGGGTGGAACACCAGAAGAAACCCAATGGTTTCTTGATTTAGGCTTCTACATTAGTTTTAGTGGGACAGTAACCTTTAAAAACGCGCAAACTATACAAGCATCAGCTGCTATAGTAAACAGCGATCGCCTACTAATTGAAACAGATTGCCCCTTCCTAGCTCCCGTCCCCAAACGAGGAGAAAAACGCAATGAACCTGCCTATGTCCTTTATGTAGCAGAAAAATTAGCCCAGTTGCGGGGGGAAACTATAGAAGCCATAGCCCATCAAACCACCCAAAATGCTTGCAAATTATTTGGACTGGCATTATGAAGGGCAAAACATGAAGGTAAATTACTAGGGTCTGGCTAACCATCAAAGAAAGCACATTTTGTACCTGCTTTTAGGATCATTCCCTTGATCAATTGTATTAATTAAAAAAATAAGACTCTAGGAGGACAAAAGTGTGCTAATATTATTCCCTCCAAAACATTTTACTTGCGCCATAATAATGATAAAGGAAGGAATTTATAACTTCTGAAAGCCACTTAATTTCAGGCGGGTATAAAACTATACTGGGCTGATTAGGGATTTGTGAATATAAAAACCAAAATTTCACGGACATCTAAAACTATCTCTACAAGCAGATGCTCTCAATAGATAACAAATCCTGGCAGACTAGGTTGATATGGACTTTTGCACAACAGCGGATCTGGTGTGAATTGAACCTATAGAAAATTGTTAAACATAAAGTGCCTTGTGACTAAAATTCAGCAACATAAATCCATCCTGATTCAGAGCCGGCTCTCCCGGATTCTTCAATTTTGGGATCTCACTGTGAGTATAGATAAATTCTTTTAAAGATACAACAGTGTGGATGTGCATAGATTAATGAAGGCGCTGTTTTGGAGGCGAAGTGAGGAAAAAAAATAAAACTCAGCAAGACATTAACAATCTGTTCTGGTTGAGTAAATCCCCTAGCTGGATTTTAGCAAACCTCGCTTCTCCACAAGGGCGATTACCCCCTTGTCAAAAGCGCCCATTCCAGATTTAATTGCTGCGGACAGCTTTTTTACCTGTTAACAGCAGGTAGTTTAAGAAGGAGTTTCCCAGCAGCTTGCACGCACGGGCGCTTGGGTCGGGAACATAATCACAGCAGCATTCAAGGGAAAGTTTAACCAGGTTGACAAAGGTAGAGGCATGACTAACGAAACATATATGGAACCCGCCTTTCTGTTACCCGACTTAATTGAAATCCAGCGTTCAAGCTTTCGCTGGTTTTTAGAAGAAGGGCTAATAGAAGAGTTGAACTCCTTTAGTCCAATTACAGACTACACCGGGAAACTAGAACTGCACTTTTTAGGTAATAACTACAAACTCAAAGAACCTAAGTACAGTGTCGAAGAATCCAAACGGCGGGACAGCACTTATGCAGTCCAAATGTACGTACCCACACGTCTTTTAAATAAAGAAACAGGGGATATTAAAGAACAAGAAGTATTTATAGGTGATCTGCCGTTGATGACGGATCGCGGTACGTTTATTATCAACGGAGCCGAACGGGTCATCGTCAACCAAATAGTGCGATCGCCTGGAGTTTACTACAAATCAGAAATTGATAAAAACGGAAGACGGACTTATTCTGCCAGCTTAATCCCTAACCGGGGGGCATGGCTAAAATTTGAAACAGACCGTAACGACTTAGTTTGGGTACGCATCGATAAAACCCGCAAACTCTCAGCCCAGGTACTTCTCAAAGCATTAGGATTATCAGACAACGAAATCTTTGATGCCCTACGTCACCCAGAGTACTTCCAAAAAACCATCGAAAAAGAAGGGCAATTTTCCGAAGAGGAAGCCCTGATGGAGTTATATCGTAAACTACGTCCAGGTGAACCACCAACAGTCTTAGGTGGACAACAACTTTTAGATTCCCGCTTCTTTGATCCTAAACGCTACGATCTAGGTCGTGTAGGACGTTATAAACTCAACAAAAAATTACGTCTCTCAGTCCCCGACACCATGCGTGTCCTCACACCTGGAGACATCCTCGCCGCAGTAGATTACCTCATCAACCTAGAATATGATATCGGTAGTATTGATGACATCGACCACCTCGGAAATCGCCGAGTTAGAAGTGTTGGCGAATTACTGCAAAACCAAGTCCGAGTTGGATTAAATCGCCTAGAGCGAATCATTCGGGAACGGATGACTGTATCCGATGCCGAAGTTTTGACACCAGCATCCTTGGTTAACCCCAAACCACTAGTAGCAGCAATCAAAGAATTCTTTGGTTCCAGCCAACTTAGTCAGTTCATGGATCAAACCAATCCCCTGGCCGAACTGACCCATAAACGCCGTCTGAGCGCCTTAGGTCCAGGTGGTCTGACACGAGAACGGGCAGGCTTCGCCGTGCGAGATATCCATCCCAGCCACTACGGACGGATATGCCCCATCGAAACCCCAGAAGGACCCAACGCCGGGTTAATTGGCTCTTTAGCTACCCATGCCCGTGTTAACTTATACGGCTTTTTAGAAACCCCTTTTAGACCAGTAGAAAATGGCAAAGTGCGGTTTGATGTCCAACCAGTGTACATGACCGCCGATGAAGAAGACGATTTGCGGACGGCAACTGGTGACATTCCCGTAGACGAAAATGGCTACATCAAAGGACCTCAAGTTCCAGTCCGCTATCGCCAAGATTGGGCTACAACTACACCGGAACAAGTGGACTATGTAGCAGTATCACCAGTGCAGATTGTATCTGTAGCTACGAGCATGATTCCCTTCTTGGAACATGACGACGCTAACCGGGCCCTAATGGGTTCCAATATGCAACGCCAAGCAGTTCCTCTACTCAAGCCAGAACGCCCCCTAGTCGGCACAGGCTTAGAAGCTCAAGGCGCTAGAGACTCCGGGATGGTGATTGTCTCGCGGACTGATGGGGATGTTGTGTATGTAGATGCGGCAGAAATTCGCGTCCGAGTCAGAGAACAAACAACAGACAAAACCCTAACCCAGTCACCAGCCTCTAGCAAAGAGTCGCCAACAGGCAAACCCCAAGAAGTTACATATTATCTTTCCAAATATCAACGCTCTAACCAAGATACCTGTCTCAACCAAAAGCCCCTAGTCCGCATTGGGGAAAAAGTTGTAGCTGGACAAGTGTTAGCAGATGGTTCTTCCACCGAAGGGGGAGAGTTAGCACTAGGACAAAACATCGTCGTCGCCTATATGCCATGGGAAGGCTACAACTATGAAGACGCGATTTTGATTTCTGAGCGGTTAGTACAGGATGATATCTACACCTCAATTCACATTGAAAAATATGAAATTGAGGCTAGACAAACCAAACTCGGACCAGAAGAAATCACCAGAGAAATTCCCAACGTCGGGGAAGATGCCCTCAGACAACTAGATGAACAGGGGATTATCCGCATTGGGGCTTGGGTAGAAGCTGGGGATATCCTGGTGGGCAAAGTTACCCCCAAGGGAGAATCTGACCAACCACCAGAAGAAAAACTACTACGGGCGATCTTCGGGGAAAAAGCCCGCGACGTGCGCGACAACTCCCTGAGAGTTCCCAACGGTGAAAAAGGGCGCGTCGTTGATGTGCGGCTGTTCACCAGAGAACAAGGTGACGAACTGCCACCAGGGGCAAACATGGTCGTGCGGGTGTATGTAGCCCAAAAACGCAAGATCCAAGTCGGCGACAAAATGGCAGGGCGACACGGCAACAAGGGGATTATTTCCCGGATTTTGCCAGCTGAAGATATGCCCTACTTACCTGATGGATCTCCAGTCGATATAGTCCTCAACCCCTTGGGTGTACCCAGCCGGATGAATGTCGGTCAGGTGTTTGAGTGTTTGTTAGGTTGGGCAGGTCAAAACCTCGGAGTGAGATTCAAAATTACTCCCTTTGACGAAATGTACGGCGAAGAATCTTCCCGCCGGATTGTTCATGGCAAACTCCAAGAGGCCAGGGACGAAACAGGTAAAAACTGGGTCTATAACCCCGATGATCCTGGCAAAATTATGGTCTATGACGGACGCACAGGGGAACCTTTTGACCGCCCAATTACCATTGGTGTGGCTTATATGTTGAAACTGGTGCATTTAGTCGATGACAAAATTCACGCCCGTTCGACAGGACCTTACTCCTTGGTGACACAGCAACCCCTGGGTGGTAAAGCTCAACAAGGCGGTCAAAGATTCGGAGAAATGGAAGTGTGGGCCCTGGAGGCATTTGGCGCAGCTTACACCTTGCAGGAATTGCTAACAGTCAAATCTGACGATATGCAAGGTAGAAATGAAGCCCTAAATGCGATCGTCAAAGGCAAAGCCATTCCCCGTCCGGGAACTCCAGAATCCTTTAAGGTATTGATGCGCGAGTTGCAATCTTTGGGATTAGATATTGCTGTCCACAAAGTAGAAACCCAAGCAGACGGCAGTTCCTTAGATGTAGAAGTCGATTTAATGGCAGACCAAGCCACCCGTCGCACCCCTCCACGACCCACCTATGAGTCACTTTCTCGTGAGTCGTTGGAAGAAGAAGAGTAGTAATTCGTAATTGATAATTCGTAATTCGTAATTGCATGAAAATTACGAATTGCGAATTACAAACTACAAATTACTAATTGTTAATTACGAATTACGAATTACGAATTACGAATTAATTATGAGACCTGCCCAGACTAATCAGTTTGACTACGTAAAAATCGGACTAGCTTCTCCTGAACGTATTCGTCAGTGGGGTGAGCGAACTTTGCCTAATGGCCAGGTAGTTGGTGAAGTCACCAAGCCGGAGACTATCAACTACCGAACTCTGAAGCCAGAGATGGATGGTTTGTTCTGCGAACGCATCTTTGGCCCAGCTAAGGACTGGGAATGCCATTGTGGCAAATATAAAAGAGTACGTCACAGAGGCATTGTCTGCGAACGCTGCGGTGTGGAGGTAACAGAGTCACGGGTGCGACGACACCGCATGGGCTTTATTAAGTTAGCTGCCCCTGTTGCCCACGTTTGGTATCTCAAGGGCATCCCCAGCTACATTGCTATCTTGTTAGATATGCCACTGCGGGATGTAGAACAAATTGTTTATTTCAACTCTTATGTTGTTTTAGCTCCTGGTAATGCCGATACCCTCACTTACAAACAACTGTTGAGTGAAGACCAGTGGCTAGAAATTGAAGACGCTATTTATAGCGAAGACTCCCAACTGGTGGGGGTAGAGGTAGGTATTGGGGCAGAAGCGCTCTTAAGGTTGCTCTCGGATATTAATTTAGAGCAAGAAGCGGAAAATCTCCGAGAAGAAATCGGCAACGCTAAAGGTCAAAAACGAGCCAAGCTGATTAAACGGCTGCGGGTGATTGATAACTTTATTGCCACCGGTTCTAAACCGGAATGGATGGTGATGGCTGTGATTCCGGTCATTCCTCCAGATTTGCGCCCCATGGTACAGCTAGATGGGGGTAGATTTGCTACTAGCGATTTAAATGATTTATACCGTCGGGTAATTAATCGCAATAACCGTTTAGCCAGACTGCAAGAAATTTTAGCTCCAGAAATCATTGTCCGTAACGAAAAACGGATGCTGCAAGAAGCAGTGGATGCTTTGATTGATAATGGTCGCCGGGGACGGACTGTGGTGGGAGCAAATAACCGCCCGTTGAAGTCTTTGTCAGACATTATTGAAGGTAAACAAGGACGTTTTCGTCAAAACCTGTTGGGTAAACGGGTTGACTATTCAGGACGTTCGGTAATTGTCGTGGGGCCAAAGCTGAAGATTCACCAGTGCGGTTTGCCTAGAGAAATGGCAATTGAGTTGTTTCAACCTTTTGTGATTAACCGCTTGATTCGTTCGGGCATGGTGAATAACATCAAGGCAGCGAAAAAGCTGATTTCTCGCAATGACCCCAGTGTATGGGATGTGCTGGAAGAAGTGATTGAAGGGCATCCGGTGATGTTAAACCGCGCTCCCACACTGCACCGTTTGGGGATTCAAGCTTTTGAACCAATTTTAGTAGAAGGTAGGGCAATTCAACTCCATCCTCTGGTATGTCCGGCTTTTAACGCTGACTTTGACGGCGACCAAATGGCGGTACACGTACCTCTATCGTTAGAAAGTCAAGCAGAAGCACGGCTGTTGATGTTGGCTTCTAATAATATTCTTTCACCAGCAACAGGTAAACCAATCGTTACCCCTAGCCAAGACATGGTACTAGGGGCGTATTACCTGACAGCAGAAAATCCGGCAGCAACTAAAGGGGCTGGTGGATTTTTTGCCTCTCTTGATGATGTGATTATGGCTTATCAGCAAGACCAGGTTGACCTGCATTCCTATATTTATGTGCGGTTTGACGGAGAAATGGAAACAAGCGTTCCAGATACCGAGCCATTAGAAATCGTAGTTAACGAGGATGGTACTCGGACGTTGCTGTATAAATACCGTCGTGTCCGCCAAGATGCCGAAGGAAATTTACTTTCTCAGTATATCTACACCACCGCTGGTCGAGTGATTTATAACAACGCAATTCAGGAAGCTTTAGCAAGCTAAAAAAAGTACTGAGTACCGAGTACCGAGTAAAGAGTAACTAGTAGTAGAAAAGTTATATAGCGTCTCTACAGAGATTTTCACTCAATACTTATCGCTCAGTACTCAATACTCATTACTTATCACTCGGTACTCAGTACTCAATAATGGAGAGACTAATGACTGAAAAAATGATTTTTCGCAACGTTGTCGTCAACAAGGGTCAACTGAGAAACTTGATTTCTTGGGCATTTACCCATCATGGGACGGCGCGGACAGCGGTAATGGCGGATAAATTAAAAGAGCTAGGATTCCGTTATGCCACCAAAGCCGGGGTATCTATTAGCGTTGATGATTTGATGGTTCCACCTTCCAAGCGATCGCTCCTAGAAGCAGCAGAAGAAGAAATTCTCAGCACCGAAGCCCGATTCAAACGGGGAGAAATCACCGAAGTGGAACGGTTCCAAAAGGTAATTGATACCTGGAACAGCACCAGCGAAAGTCTCAAAGACGAGGTGGTGACTCACTTCAAAAAAACCAACCCCCTCAATTCCGTCTATATGATGGCCTTTTCGGGAGCGCGGGGTAACATCTCCCAAGTCCGGCAGCTAGTAGGTATGCGGGGACTAATGGCAGATCCCCAAGGGGAAATTATTGACTTGCCCATCAAAACCAACTTCCGGGAAGGGCTAACAGTTACAGAATATATTATTTCTTCTTATGGAGCCAGAAAAGGGTTAGTAGATACTGCCCTCCGCACCGCCGACTCTGGTTATCTCACCCGACGATTAGTAGACGTATCTCAAGATGTAATTATTCGGGAATTTGACTGCGGCACCACCAGGGGTGTCCCTGTCCGGGATATGACCGAAGGCGCTAAAATTTTGATTCCCATCGGTAACCGATTAATGGGAAGAGTGGTAGGAGAAGACGTAATTCACCCCACCACAGGAGAAATTATTGCTACCCGCAACACTCCCATCTCCGATGACTTAGCCATAGAAATTCAAAAAGCTGATGTCAAAGAAGTGATAGTGCGATCGCCCCTCACCTGCGAAGCCGCCCGTTCTGTGTGTCAACACTGTTATGGCTGGAGTTTAGCCCATGCCAAAATGGTAGACCTGGGAGAAGCAGTGGGGATTATTGCCGCCCAGAGTATCGGTGAACCAGGAACCCAGTTGACCATGCGGACTTTCCACACCGGGGGTGTATTCACCGGGGAAGTAGCCCAACAGGTGAGATCCAAAATTGACGGTACGGTCAAGATATCCCGCAAGCTCAAAACCCGTCCCTATCGCACCCGTCACGGTGAAGACGCACTCTATGCCGAAACCAATGGCACTTTAACCTTAGAAGCCAAGGGTGAAGCTGAGAACCAAGAAATTCAGATCACCCAAGGTTCGACACTGTATATTGTTCCTGGTCAACAGGTCAAAGCTGCCCAACTATTGGCAGAAGTAGCCCTGGGAGGCAGAACCACCCGCACCAATACAGAAAAAGCTGTTAAAGATGTAGCCTCTGACCTAGCGGGAGAGGTGCAGTTTGCCGATGTTGTTTCTGAACAAAAAACTGATAGACAAGGCAACACCACCACCACAGCATCAAGAGGGGGATTAATTTGGATTCTTTCTGGTGAAGTTTATAACTTGCCACCAGGAGCAGAACTAGTAGTTAACAACGGTGATGCGATCGCCTCCAATGGTGTATTAGCAGAAACCAAATTAACCTCCGTGCATGGTGGGGTAGTGCGGTTGCCAGAAGCAATTCCCGGTAAAGCCACCAGAGAAATCGAAATCATCACCGCCTCTGTGGTATTAGACCAAGCCACGGTGACAGTCCAGAGTTTCCAAGGACGCAACAACTACTTAGTGCATACAGGAAACAGAGAACGGGTTCCAGGGAGCAGTGAACAAGAAGAAACTGCATCTTCTGCTCAAGTCTTTAACCTCCGAGCTACACCAGGCACAAAAGTCCAGAATGGGCAAGTAGTCGCTGAGTTAATAGATGACCGTTATCGCACCACCACCGGAGGCTTCTTGAAGTTTGCTGGTGTGGAAGTGCAGAAAAAAGGCAAAGCCAAATTAGGTTATGAAGTAGTCACCGGTGGCACACTGCTGTGGATTCCTGAAGAAACCCACGAAGTCAACAAAGATATATCCTTGTTGTTAGTCGAAGATGGGCAATTTGTCGAAGCTGGCACTGAAGTCGTCAAAGACATCTTCTGTCAAACCAGCGGTGTCATCGAAGTCACCCAGAAAAACGACATCTTGCGGGAAGTGGTGATTAAACCAGGTGAACTGCTGATGGTCGATGACCCTGAAGCAGTATTAGGGCGAGATAACACCCTAATTCAACCAGGTGAAGAATTCCAAGGCACGGTAGCCACAGAACTGCGCTACATTCAGTATGTAGAGTCACCAGAAGGTCCTGCTCTGTTGAGTCGTCCGGTAGTAGAGTTTGCCGTTCCTAGCAACCCAGACCTACCTTCTACCACCTCAGTTAGTCAGCAAACAGGCCGCTCAATTCAGTTGCGAGCAGTACAACGACTGCCCTATAAAGATTCCGAGCGAGTCAAATCTGTAGAAGGGGTGGAACTACTTCGGACTCAACTGGTGTTAGAAATTGAGCAAGAGGGTGAACAAGACCACACAGCCTCACCTCTGGCAGCAGACATTGAATTAGTCACTGATGCAGAAAATCCAGAACTTCAGCGCTTGCAGTTGGTAATTCTGGAATCGTTGGTAATTCGCCGCGATATTTCTGCTGATGCCACCCAAGGCAGCACTCAAACCACTTTGGAAGTAGAAGATGGTTTAAGTATTGCTCCTGGTGCTGTGGTCGCACGAACACAAATTTTGTGTAAAGAGGGCGGTATAGTCCGTGGCGTGAGAAAAGGCACAGAAGCTGTGCGTCGCTGTTTAGTCTTGCGCGACAGTGACATGATCACCATGACTACCAAAACTGCCCCCAAAGTCAAGAAAGGTAATTTGTTGGTCGAAGGTACAGAAATTGCGGCTGGTGTGTTTGCAGCCGAATCTGGACAAGTGGTAGAGATAAAAGCAGGTGACAAGGAACTCTTAACGGGTGACAGAGACTCTTCTTCACTATCACCTTCTGCTTATACTCTTACTTTGCGGGTAGGTCGTCCCTATCGCGTCAGTCCTGGTGCGGTGTTGCAAATAGAAGATGGGGATTTAGTGCAACGGGGTGACAACTTGGTGTTATTGGTGTTTGAAAGAGCCAAAACTGGAGACATTATCCAAGGTTTGCCCAGAATTGAAGAACTGCTAGAAGCTCGCAAACCCAAGGAAGCCTGTATTTTGTGCCGTCGTCCGGGAGAAGTGAAGGTGGTTTATGGAGATGGGGATGAAAGCATAACTACATCTCGCGAAGCTTACGCTATCAAGGTTGTGGAATCTAATGGCGTTATCACCGACTATCCCCTGGGACCTGGACAAAACTTAATGGTTTCTGATGGGGTTCAGGTATTAGCAGGTCAACCCCTGACTGATGGCCCTTCTAATCCCCATGAGATTTTAGAAATTTTCTTTAGTCTTGGTTCTGATGATGGCATCTATGCCTGTGCTAGTCATGCACTGCAAAAGGTACAGAGCTTTTTGGTTAACGAAGTGCAGATGGTATACCAGTCTCAAGGCATTGAGATTGCTGACAAACACATTGAGGTGATTGTCCGCCAAATGACTAATAAGGTGCGGATTGATGATGGTGGGGATACTACCATGTTGCCTGGTGAGTTGGTTGAGTTGCGCCAAGTTGAGCAGGTAAATGAAGCAATGTCAATTACAGGTGGTGCAAAGGCGCAATATACCCCCGTGTTGTTAGGTATCACCAAGGCATCTCTTAACACTGATAGCTTTATTTCTGCTGCCTCTTTCCAAGAAACAACCAGAGTCTTAACGGAAGCTGCTATTGAAGGTAAGTCTGATTGGCTGCGGGGATTGAAGGAAAACGTGATCATCGGGCGGTTGATACCTGCTGGTACTGGTTACAATACCTATGAAGAAACTACCATCGTTGAAGACTATGGAACTGATTTGGGTAACAGCGTCTTAGATGAAGTCGATGACCCGTTGGATATGGTGTTAGATGACCGCACGGCCAAGCTCTATAGTTTAGATACTCCTGCTTTGGGAGATGGTAGCTATGGGGGAAGAAAGGCAGAAAAGTCGTCAATTTTGGATGATGATGATGATCTGATTGCTGATGAAGTCAGCGACCTTGTAGAAGAGGAAGAAGAAGACGACGACTACGAGGAAGAAGAGGATGATGATTACGATGAAGACTAAAACCGTTGACCTACGTTAGTAACGTTCGTAGCGTACTAAAAGTAAAAGGTAATAGTTGGAAAGGGCAAAAGATTAATTTCTTTTGCCTTTTTGTATGATTTCTAATTAAAGGATTTAATCAAAAGTTAGTAACGGTAACACTTAGACCAGAATCAAGCTTGGGAACCTTTAAATACTCGATTGGCTCATAACTTTGACGATTTGGGTTATTTGTTGCGGAGCATGGTTGAAAGAAAGTCTCTGGGTTGTTGATATACTCCAGTGGTTTAATTTTTGTGCATTCTGGATCGCTTACTCTCAAGCTTCCATCAGTATTATGAGTCTGATCGCTCACAATATTATTCCATTTACTAGTAATTGTGGCTGCTTCCGTTACCAAATTAGCTGACTGATTACGTTTACCTGTAATATCAGAAGTTTGTTTTGGGTTAGCATAAGCACTAGTAGTAATAGCTACCGTACTAATAGAAACGGCTAAAGTTAAAAGATATAATTTCATAATTAACGGAATTAAGATTTAGAACTAGTGAAAAAATTACCATTAACTCAGCACAAACACTGGATACTGTAGAACTAGTTTAAAGCGCATTTCCTGTTTATTCTAGAACTAGTAGGCGTTTTCGCTGTTTTTCTTCTTAAAAGTCTGTCAAACTTCAAAATTCTTAATTTTAATATCGTCTTCCAATGGCTGACATAAGTCCCAAAATCCCATAGGCTAATTTAAAGTGTGCAGTTCCCACAAAGTCATCCACAAGATATACTTAACCTTGTTGTAGGCTTTACTAATCTGTTTCTAGTAGAGGTAAAAATGCCTCTCAAAGTGCAAAATATTGCTATCCTCAATCATTACTCATTTGTCGATCACAATTTGTAACCAAAATGTCTTTAAAAATTGTTCAGAATTTTGATAGTAGTTTTACACTCGCACCAGAAGCTCAAGAAACTCTGTTTAAATTATTGACTAGTGAATCATTTTTAAGCCAAATTTGTCACAATTGGCAATGTGAAAAAATTGAATTTACGGAAATGCTTTTTCAACCAGTTCCCTACAGTCCAGCGACTCCCAAAGGGATGCCACCAGAATTTGAAGAATATCATAAATCTGAAGATTACACCATCATTAACGTACCACCAAATTTTATGTTTAATGCTAAAATTTTCAGACCAAGCCGCCTTTGTGCAATTTACAGGAAAAAGCTTTAAGCAGTGGTGAAGAAAATATGTTTTGCTGCCATTACAAACTATCCGAGCAAATAGTAAATTATTAACTTATAAAGTTCCATCATGACTACTGAAACTAATATTCCTTCTTTAGCTAATCTAGAATATGTTGCTTACATTGATGATAATGGTGAATTTCCAGCACAATTTCAGGGTAAAATAGGAGTTTATGCTATTTTTAATCAAGAAAAAATTCTCCAATTTGTGGGTTATTCCCGCGATATTTATCTTAGTCTTAAACAGCATTTAGTTCGTCAACCTGAACAATGTCATTGGGTGAAGGTACAAACTATTGAACGACCTAACCGCACGATTTTAGAAAATATTGAAAATGCTTGGATGACTGAAAATGGCAGTCTTGATTTAGGTAATGTGGAAAATAAGCAAAAATGGACTAATCCTATTGATGCTAAGGCACTCATGACAGATGAAGAAAAGGCTAAATATCAAAATCCATTAATTGATGATTTAGTAAAAATGAAACTTATTAAAAATGTAGCGCGGCGAGTTGAAGAAGAAATTCTAGCAGTATTAGTAGCACGAGGTTTAAAAACTCAAATTCGCTTTAATCCTAAATTAAAAGAAGATGGATTACTGGATTTGAAATAGGTCTAAAGCTACTTTTCGCACTACAATGTGTCTTATACGGTGTGCCAGATGCTGAAAATAGAAACTGGCATTTTTGACTCAGTACTCAGCACTCAGCACTTTTCCAAGTCAGTTGCTTGTAACCTGTTATGACACTACAACTACTAAACGATCGCTATCAAGTTCTCCAAGTCCTTGGTGCTGGAGGGTTTGGGGAAACCTTTCTAGCAGAAGATACTTATTTACCATCAAAGCGTCGCTGTGTAGTCAAACAGCTACGACCAATACAAAATAATCCCCAGATTTACCAATTGGTACAAGAGAGATTTCAACGGGAAGCAGTTATGTTAGAAGCACTTGGTGGTGCAACTGAGCAAATTCCCGGCTTGTATGCTTACTTCTCCTCTGAGGGACAATTTTACTTGGTACAAGAGTGGGTTGAAGGGGATACTTTAACAGCAAAAATCCAACAACAAGGATTATTTACTGAAAGCGGTATTCAAGAATTATTAGTAAATTTATTACCCGTTCTGGATTATATTCACTCACAACATATTGTTCACCGGGATATCAAACCAGATAATATTATTTTGCGTCATCGTGATGGTAAACCTGTGCTGATTGATTTTGGTGCAGTGAGAGAATCAATGGGGACGGTGTTGAATTCTCAGGGAAATCCTACTAGTTCAATTGTAATTGGTACGCCGGGATTTATGCCCAGTGAACAAGCAGCAGGTAGACCAGTTTATTCAAGTGATTTGTATAGTCTAGGGTTGACAGCAATTTATTTGCTCACTGGTAGACAACCACAACAATTAGAGACAGATTCTCAAACAGGTGAGATTGTATGGCGAGAGTATGCTGGTCATCTTAGTTCAATGATGGCAGAGATTCTTGATAAAGCGATCGCCTATCATCCACGCGATCGCTATCCTACAGCAAGAGCAATGTTAGATGCTTTACACAGCAGCCTAGCCAAACCTATTCCGTCCACGCTACCACCAACCATTCCCACGCCTATAGTACCGATATCACCAACTATTCCCGCTCATCCCCAACTAGTTGCTAAAACTAATAATCAGAATGGTATCCTCATTGGTAGTTTAATTGCAGGTGGGTTAATCGGTGCATCTGTAATTATTGGTCAGGTGTTAACAAAATCTCTCGAATCTGGCACAGATACGGAGGTGTCAGTTTCCACAAAGAGATCAAATACAACACCCCAAGTGCAGGATACTCCCAGTATTTTACCAACTTCAGAAACTGCACCAAATCCTACACCCCAAGTTATTGCAACTCCTGAAATTACGACCACTGTTATAAACAAAAGGCTAAAAATAGAAAGCACAAATAAAAATATTAATAATTATGCTTGGCTTTCAGAAAGACAAGTTACAGATACAGATTTAGAAGATAAAAATGGCTTTGAACTAGATATAATGAGGAATACAATTTTTGCTGTTCATGGTCGCCGTTTTGATACTCCTGGTTTACAAGATTACTTTGATCAACAGCCTTGGTATAATCCCCAATATTCACCCAAGGAATTTCCGGTTAAATTATTATCGAAATTAGAGCAAAGTAATATAGATTATATTGCCAAATATCAAGACCGTTATAATATCAGATATTTTAGAAAATGAATTGTTCCAATGAGGTTTAAATTTTGATAAGCGTCTTTGCTCCTATCTTCAATGTCAGTAAGAGCAAATATTTAGAGAAACTACGATAAGCTGGATGCATGAACTACGAAATAGCCCGAAAATTACTCATAGACCAAACAATAAACGACGAAAATCCAGATACTTTCTTAAATCGTCTCAAACAAGGAAAACCTCCAGTACCAGGTCAAATAACTTCAGTTTTGTTAGCTTTGAAGGTAGTGTTTGAAGCCTTGAAAGAAACCTCTAACGTAGATAAAGAACTAGCTTATGCTTTATATAAACTAGGTATTAGAGCCTTGCAGTTATTTGCTACAGGACGCAAAGCGGGTATTGACTGGCCACCACTGTTGAAAGAAGATTTGCAACGCATTTCCCTCGCGGCAGAAAGTATATTTTCTGGTACATGGCAAACTCTGACTATTGGAGGCTATTTGAAGGATGAAGGATGAAAGCTTTATCTTCGTTAATCAGATGTTTCACGTTTAAATTCTATAATTAGGGCGGGCAAGATGCCCACCCCACAAGAGTTTCATCAAATTTAGATATGCAAAAATTAAGTATGTAGGTGTGTTTGAGCTTACTTTTAACGTGTTCTCAGTTCTGCCTCTAATTTGTCGAGATCGGCTTTAAGTAAAACTGTTATTTGACCGGCCAAAGCATTACCCTGTCTGGGTTGAGCGATTTCCACCCAATAAGCATAGCGATCGCCTAACCGCAATTCTCCCTTCAATGCTTCCCGAATTGGAGTTTTTGCCAAACGTGCCTGATTAATTGCACTCTCGTTAGGATAATCGTAAACTACCTGAGCGCGATTATAGTCTTGGTAGATATCCAAGCTATAAATTACCCGTAAAGACTCCTCAAGACGCTGAGTTGTAACGCCATTCACACCATCATACATAGTCATCCGCTCAGTACGAATTGTACTGCGGTCTTTAGTAAATGTCACCTTACCTGGAGGCAATACTGACGCTTGAAAGGTGAATCTTTGGGCTGCTGTATCACTTTTACTTACAAACAATCGCTCGCCACTTCTAGGTTTCAGCGTTGGATGGGCTTTAATCCAGGTGGTTACTTCCTCTGTGCTTTCTCCTGGTAACGCCTGGGCTGGAGAATTCAGTATAATTTCCCCAGATAAGCAAGGTATAAGGGAACAAGACAAAATTGAAAAATTACGCAGATATTTTTTTAGCATTTTTCTATTGAGATCGCAATTACCCCTAAAAAGGGAACAAAAAGGATAAGTATTCAGCTATCAGCGGTCAGCTTTTTAACGGTTACAAAAAAGATCACTAACCGATCATCTACCGATTTATCAAACATTCCGACTCCTGACTCCTGACTCCTGAATTCTTACAAAAAAGGGATGAACATAGTTTTCCCAATTTTTCCATAGCAATGAACTTTATCCCCAGATTGATCTATTATTCAGTACTACAAAGCTAAAATAATTACCATTAACACGGTAACATTGCCACTTTAATTACCTTACGTGCCTTCATATCAGCAAACACCTGTTCTAAATCTTTTAATGGGCGATGTTCACTAATTAGCAATTCAAAAGGAATCTTTCTACTAGCTATCAGTGACAATGCTGATCGTACATATTTTGGTGTATTATGAAACACGCCTTTGAGGGTCAATTCACTATAATGTAGTTGTTCTGTATTCACCGTAATTGTCGTATCTTTGGGACAACCACCAAATAAATTTACAGTTGCACCAGGACGGGCGCAAGCGATCGCTTTTTCCCACACACTCGGAACACCAGTAGCCTCTATAACTACATCTGCACCCCAACCCGCCGTTAATTCCTTCACCACACCAGGAATATCAGCAACTTGATGATAATTAAAAATCTCTGCTGCACCTAATTTTTTGCCAATTTCTAACCGTTGGTCATTTCCTCCCCACAGCAACACCTCAGCTTTTGTCTGATTACTTAAAACCCCCACAAACATCAACCCAATTGCCCCATCGCCCAAGACAACTACCCGGTCTTGAGGTTTGACATGAGAACGCCCCACCCCATGCAAAACACAGGCTAGAGGTTCAGTCATTGCGGCCAATTCAAAGGGTAACTCATCGGGAATCCGCAACATATTCTGCTGGACAATAGCTGCGGGAATTTTTAGATATTCCGCAAAAGTACCATTATTCCATGTCAAATTTGGACAGAGGGAATATTCTTGACGTTGACAAAAAAAGCATTTCATGCAGGGAGCAGAATTATTAGCGACAATGCGATGTCCCACCTGCCAATTATGCACACCAGCACCCACAGCCACAATCGTTCCCGCCGCTTCATGACCAAACAGCGTAGGGGGAGTCAACATTTTTGCATGGCCACCACGCCGCCAAACCTTCAAATCCGTACCGCAAGTAGTTGCAGCCCCCACCTTAATCACCACTTCCCCATCTGTTGGAGTGGGTTCAGGGACTGTTTCTAGGCGTAAATCTTCCTGTCCATAAAGTAACGCTGCTAACAAAGCTTTTCACCTAAGAATGAAGCTGCTAAATGATTTTACAGGATATCGTGAAAA
Organism: Anabaena sp. WFMT; assembly: GCF_051781005.1. Classification (NCBI taxonomy): domain Bacteria; kingdom Bacillati; phylum Cyanobacteriota; class Cyanophyceae; order Nostocales; family Nostocaceae; genus Anabaena; species Anabaena sp. WFMT. The sequence goes on from NZ_JBPWOA010000016.1 coordinate 212,600, forward strand.
CTCGGAGCAATCAATTAAGCCTGAATCAGGATTTACAAGATTTGAGCATTTTCAAGATGAAACTAATATCCAAAAATGGCATTTGTTTGAAATAAGGAGTTTTGGACTGCTATATTTTAATCCAAATCCTGTCTTACTCTCTTGAGTCTTTGAATTCCCTTGGGAGGAATCCCTGTAAATCGAATCAAGAAATGATTATCAACAGCAGATTTTTTCATCACCTTGCCATATATGTCTGGCTCTTCTGTAAACAATGCTGTTTCTGTTAATAACTTGAGTTTGATGTTAGTTAATTTTTCTAAATCATATTCACACCGAATTTGTGCGCCATTTTGTGAAAGTCCAACTAATGACCCCGGCAAAAATTTTCCATCTACGTGTTTACCATGTAAAACGATAAATTCAATCGGTAGTTCTTCGCTTAACATCTCTATATTTTCGTCAATGTGAGGCAAAAATAGATTATATTTGCCACCGATACCACCAATTTCGTAAAGAGTAACGAGATGTTTAATCCCTTTTGGTTCTACCTGTAATTGACTATCAATTCTCAAATCAATTTTGGCATCTTTCCAAGTATGTTCAGAAATAAAAATTTGTCCTCCTACAGAATAGGATTCAATTCGCGCAGCTAAATTTACATGACTACCAATAACGGTATATTCAGCGCGTTTTTGAGAACCAATATTGCCGGCGATAACTTCACCTGTATTGATACCAATTCCCATTTCTAGAATTGGTAAATTCATTTCCTGATTTTTGGCATTTACCTGTTGCATTGCTAACTGCATCGCCACAGCACAAGCGATCGCTCTTTGAGAGTCATCATCTCGATGAATAGGCGCACCAAACATCACCAAAATGCCATCACCCATAAAATCATTAATCGTACCTTTGTACTGATTAATTACATCTGTCATCACCTCCAGATAAAGATTGAGAATTTCTACAACGGTTTCCGGGGGATATTCTTCAGAAATAGCCGAAAACCCTCTGACATCAGATACTAAAACTGTAACCTTTCTCCTTTCTCCTCCTAGCTTTAAACCAGTAGGTGTTTCTATTAAACTAGTCACAACTTCATCTGTCAGATAACGTCCAAAAGTTTTTTGCATATTGGCCGCACTACGAGCCATATACTGGGTAATAGCAATAGTTGATCCTGCTAATGCCAACATTGGCGGCACTACAGGAATCCACCAGCCAGCTAAGAATGCTAGAAAAGAACAGGCAATCAAAGCACTACCAGCCAGCAAAATATTAACAGTAATTAGAGATATATTATGACGTTGCTGCCAACACAATAGAGCGCTAATAGTTGACCATAGCAAAATCCACAGCCATTCTACAGTGTCACTCCAAGACTGAATTAAAGGACGACCATCTAAAGCTGAACTCAAAATTTGACTAGTTAAATTAGCATGAATTGTTACACCCGCCATCCTTTCTGGAGCAGCGAAAACTTGACTGGTGTAAGGTGTCAAAAAGCTATCTCTTAAACTCTCAGCAGTTGAACCAATTAGTACCACTTTTCCTTGCATCAGATTTGGTGAAATTTGGTTCTTTAAAACTGCTGTCAAGGAAACTGTGGTAAATTGCTGTTGACGACCCCGGTAATTCAATAGTATTTGGTAGCTACCAGCTTTTGCTCTCACATAAGCACCATCATTAGTCTGAAATCTAGGAAAAACACTCCCACCTAATTGTAGATAATTGGGATTATTGGTTGCTGCTTTTTCAGTAATACCTTCAGATTGCAAGTACAACAAAGCCAGTTTTAGACTAAAACTTTCTAAAATATCATCATTATCTAAATATAGGTAAAGCATTCCTCTGCGGATTTTACCATCCCCATCTGGAGGTAAATCATTTCCTCCCACTTGTTGGCGTTGCTTCAAAATAGGTGATGGTTCAACTAAAGAACTATCTATACTTTCAAATACTTTTTGGATGCCAATCAAGTTGCGGGTAGATTCAAATAACTTAACCAGGTTTTGATGACCAGGATTAACTGCTAAGTTACGATAAACGTCTAAACCGATAGCTCTTGGTTGTTGCTGCTTAATCTTCTCTAATAAATCAGTCAGCACTGCATCAGAGATAGGCCAACTTCCCTGATTACTGATGTCTCTTTCATTAATTTCAACTATAACTATGCGATTATCAACTGGTTCTTGTGGGCGAAGAATAAACAATTGATCTAAAGCTGTTAATTCTAGAGATTGAAGCAATCCAGTCAAACGTAGTGCTATGACAATAAATGTGACATTGGGAACGGCAATGAAAACACCCCGCCATTCCCACATTACTCTTTTCAGTGTTTCCCACATAAGAATTGTTGTTTAATTCTTGGTTGTGCAAGAATCAATTAATGGCTCAGATGCGATGTTAATCAATTCTACAGAGTCCAAAAATTTTCGCCAATTCCGCTTGACTGTTAAATCATTTGGCTGAGTGCAACGTAATTTAACTAAAGAAGTTAATGCTTCGTGCCAAATTCCAGCTTCTGCATAGAGTGTTGGTATCTGGTGTAAGTCTGATTTGGCTAGGGAATCTGATAAAGTTAAATCTGGTTGGGTACGTTTTACAAAACCTTCTACATAAGGATTGTTGCTAGATTCTTCAGAATCGCAAATCAGGGTTAGATACCAGTGGTAAGTAGTATTTATTTGCAGTGCAGGAGCATTTGTCGGCAGAGTAAAACTGATAATTCCTGGTTGGTCGGGAAGAGTTAAAGTTGTTTTATAAATTACTTGTTCGTCTCCAGAAGCCAAAATTGTGAACTCAGCAGTTTTAACTGGAGTTGGAGGCACAGACCAATAAAAAGTAGGATATTCATTGAAGGTCAACCCTGATTGATTGGTAGGGAGTAAGGGCTTTATTACTCGTTTATCCTTGATACATGAGGAGCTACGAGTTGCAGCACCAATGGTGGGAGGATTAGGTTGATTATCTACTGGAGGTTTAAATTTTTGACTTATTTGCCAAGTTTTTTGTGTTGGGTATGACTGAGCCAGTACGGATGGTGCTTGAGAATATACGGTGAAAGAAAATGCCAAAAAACATAGAGATGCCTGGAGCCATTTCATGGTTCAATAATCTCCTTGATTAATTATTTTATACTTTACTACGGTATTTTTATTTGATTTTTGTTGGCGTGTGCGCTCTGCAATTAAAAACTGAGTACAGCGTTGAATTCTCCTCTTCCCTTCTAGGAGTTGCCTTTGGCAATGACTTGAATGAGTGAATATTATGTAATACAAGGCGTTGATTGCGATTTACGAACTGCCTTAATGAATTGGTATTTTTTATACAGGGATTAAAGTTTTGTAGACGTAATATTTAACAGCGGTGTTCCCACTAACAGGGTTAAATATAGCACTTCATTAAAATTTATTTTTATGACTTAAAGCGATCGCAGTATTTTGTCCACCAAAACCAAAACTCAAACAGAGTATCCGCTGCACTTCACTATCTCTTGCGGCTGTGACGAAATTTAAATCAAATTCTGGTTGCTGTAATCCCACACAAGGGGGTAATTTTTTATGTTTTAAAGCCATGAGCGAAAAAGCCACACCCAAGGCTCCTGATGCTCCTAGTGTATGACCTGAACTGCCTTTAGTGGAGCTAATTGCTACTTTTGAAGGAAATAAATGCTGGATAATTTTGCCTTCGATCCGGTCATTGAGGAGCGTGGCCGTACCATGAGCATGGATGTAGTCTATATCAGCAGGGGTGAGGCAACTACGTTGTAAACATTGCTTGATGGCTGCGATCGCACTTTTTCCTTGATGTTCTGGTTGATTGCTATGAAATGCGTCTGCTGTCAAACCAAAACCCAGAATTTCACCATAAATATTTGCTTGACGTTGGTTTGCTAATTCTGCTGATTCCAGAACAAACACTGCACCACCTTCTCCCAAAACTAACCCTTCACGGTGTATATCAAAGGGATAAGCGCCTGTTTTTGCTAAAGCACCCATTTGTTGAAATCCACAGATAGTCAAAGGGGTAATTGGTGCTTCCACTGCACCTGCGATCGCTCTTTGACATTGCCCCGTTTGAATTAACATAGCCGCTTGGGAAATTGCCCAAATCCCTGTAGCACAGGCCGCCATTGGTGCTAAAACAGTACCTGATGCGCCGATTTTTCGAGCTACAGCGATCGCATTCATGTGTGGTAAGGTATCCAACCAATTCTCTAAATTTAAGGCTCCTGGAAGGCAATCTTGACCATACATTTTCTGCGCTAACTTCTCCCAATCTGCTTGATAACCACGACTAGAACCAATTACCACAGCACAATCAGGTAAAGGCGTTACTAATTCAGCATCTTGCAAAGCAGAATTAACAACCATCTGAGTTAACGTCTTTAAATCGGATGGTTGTTGAGCTATTAAACCTAGAGGAATTTTTAAGAGTTCTGGAAATGGCTGATGTAATTTAATACCAGTTTTACCTAGGAGCAAATTTTGCCAGCTATCCTCTAAGCTTTCACCTAAAGCAGAAACTAAACCAATACCAGTGACAACAACCCTAACCAATTTTAGATTTTAGATTTTGGATTTTAGATTGTGCCAGTTGTCAGCGTTTTTATAACAACCGACAACTGACAACTGACAACTGACTACTTACCGGGGGTTTTTAAGTTTTCAGCACCTTGAGTGACTTTCGCAGAGTTAATGCGATCGCCTTGCTGAATTTTATTAACTACATCAAAGCCATCGGTGACATAGCCAAACACAGCATAATTACCATCCAAGAAGCCCAAATCTGCCAATGCAAAGTAAAACTGAGAAGAAGCAGAATCAGGTGGTTGCGATCGCGCCATTGCTACTGCACCTAGTTTGTGCGTCAACACAGGTTTATTAGTAATTGTTTTACTGTAAACAGGCTGTTCTGCACCTTCTGGCTTAATTTCCAGTGGTATACGGCGTTCAGTCCCAATTTTTGGGTCTATATAGCCACCTGTTCCCCATCTTTCTGGTGAACTCTTGGGATCTTTACTTTGGGGATCACCACCTTGAACTACAAACGGCTGAGGTTCTCGCACAACCCGATGGAAAACTAAACCGTCGTAAACACCTTTTTGGACTAAATCAACAAAGTTGCCAGCAGTAATGGGAGCATTAGTACCATCTACTTCGATGGTAATTGGTGCGCCATTAACTGTCATCACAACAGTAGCCTTACCTTCGAGGCGTGGTAAATCTTTCATTCCCGCAATACTCTCACTACTAGTTTCTGATACCGTCGTCGCTTCAGTATTTGACTTGGAGCTTTCCTCAGTTGTATTTGAGGTAGCTGTGGAAGTTGGAGATGTATTAGAAGCTACTTTTTCTGTTGTACATCCTCCCAGCATCAAACCACCAATCATCAACAGAGCAACTAAAAATTGTGAAAATTTTAACCGCATTGCCAGTTACTGATTCAACCAGAGTATCTTAGCCTCTCTTCGCAATTTTAGATTTTGGATTTTAGATTTTAGATTGAGAATTCTCGCAGTCATTCCGTTACATAGGTTTAAACTAATAGACACTATTGGGATTTTGTATCCTGAGACGGTAGATTTTTGATTTACCACCAATTCAAAATCCAAAATCTAAAATCCAAAATTCTTAGAGTCCTTCTAAAGGTACTGACAAAAAGCGGGCTAAATCAGCACCTTGAGTTTCTAAATCAGCTAAAGATAACGGTTGACCTACTCGTGTCAAAGGAATATCTCGTCGTCCTTTAACTCGTAGATAAAGTGCGCGTTGGGGATTTAGACCTTCCTTAATAGAGATGCGTACAGATTGCACGTCTTGGATACGGTTTTCAATCTCAATTTGGCGGTTTTTTCCAGGAAAACCCCATCGAAAGATTTTGAATTTACCAGTTTCCTGATTGAATTCGTTATAACCCCCACCAACATCCCATAGAATAACTAGCCACAGGTATAAAGCTAAGAGCAACCCAGCTAGTCCATACAAGCCCATAACCAATCCTTGGGGTACAAATATCAATTGAGTTGGATCGGTGACAATGAGTAAATTGACTTTGAGATAGCTGGAGATACCAGCCAATAAAAAGCCAGATGCCCCCAAACTAACGATAGTTGCCCACCAGTAGTTACTAAACCGACGAGAACCGAGGACGCTTTGATGCAGGAGTCCATCGCCTTTATTAATCGTTGTTGATGCCATCATGGAACTACCTTGGCCTGTGAGATATTCTCTTTAGAAGTCTGCCACTTGAACAGTCGGTATTGCAAGTTTTGACCGAAGAAAGACAGAGGGTAGGAAGCAGAAGGTTTTAGAGAGCCACTCATGGTTCGAGAGCAAGTGACGTACTCATAACAATGAAGCAACTTTTATCCCCAGAAAAATTTTTGTAAGATTTATGAGAAAATGTGTGTCAGATTGTTAAAATTTTGGTATTCATATTAATATCAAACCCAAACAAGACAAGAATCCTTAATTACAATTACCACAGATAAGTTGTAGCACGTCAAATACCCCATTGATTTGCGTGTCCCCAGCGCAAACCCTGATTAATGTGATAAGTTAAGAATCATTAAGTTACCACAATCTAGAGTTTTAGTTAGTGGTACGCGTAATGGCATAATCCTGAGAAATGCCTAATTGTCAGGCATTAGCTTCTCAGAATTACAGCCACGCACAAGTGGTAAAAAGTCTCAAAAAACGTTTAATTCCTCGCGGTAGTTGCCCCAAATCAGTAAATCTGACTAAGGTACAGCCCTAAAAACGTGGCAATTTTAGTAAAAAAGAGGATTTTAATTCAATGACCATCGCAGTTGGACGCGCCCCAAGTAGAGGGTGGTTTGACGTATTAGACGACTGGTTAAAGCGCGATCGCTTCGTATTCGTAGGTTGGTCAGGAATATTATTATTCCCCTGCGCCTTCCTCGCACTAGGCGGCTGGCTAACCGGCACAACCTTCGTCACCTCCTGGTACACCCACGGACTAGCATCCTCCTACCTAGAAGGAGCTAACTTCCTCACCGTAGCAGTATCCACACCAGCAGACAGCATGGGACACTCCCTGTTGTTACTCTGGGGACCAGAAGCCCAAGGCGACTTAACCCGTTGGTTTCAACTAGGTGGCCTATGGCCATTTGTTGCCTTACACGGAGCCTTCGGTCTAATTGGCTTCATGTTGCGTCAATTTGAAATCGCCAGACTAGTAGGAATTCGTCCTTACAACGCACTTGCGTTTTCAGGACCAATTGCAGTATTCGTCAGCGTTTTCTTGATGTACCCCTTAGGACAATCAAGCTGGTTCTTTGCACCCAGCTTTGGTGTAGCCGCAATCTTCCGGTTCTTACTATTCCTGCAAGGGTTCCACAACTGGACACTCAACCCCTTCCACATGATGGGTGTAGCCGGAATCTTAGGTGGAGCATTACTGTCGGCAATTCACGGAGCCACAGTAGAAAACACCCTGTTTGAAGATGGCGAAGGTTCCAACACCTTCCCTGGATTCAACCCCACCCAAGCCGAAGAAACCTACTCAATGGTGACAGCAAACCGTTTCTGGTCACAGATTTTCGGTGTTGCTTTCTCCAACAAACGTTGGTTGCACTTCTTCATGTTGTTCGTACCAGTCACAGGCTTATGGATGGCATCCGTAGGCATTGTCGGCTTGGCACTCAACCTGCGGGCTTATGACTTCGTTTCCCAAGAATTACGGGCAGCAGAAGACCCAGAGTTTGAAACTTTCTATACCAAAAATATTTTGCTGAACGAGGGTATCCGCGCTTGGATGGCTCCTCAAGACCAACCCCACGAACAATTTGTATTCCCTGAGGAGGTATTACCTCGTGGTAACGCTCTCTAATAGATCATCAGTTATTGGCGGCGGACGAGACCTAGAATCAAGCGGTTTTGCTTGGTGGTCAGGTAACGCTCGTTTAATTAACCTATCTGGTAAACTACTTGGCGCTCACGTAGCCCATGCTGGTTTAATCGTCTTCTGGGCTGGAGCAATGACTTTATTTGAAGTTGCTCACTTTATCCCAGAAAAGCCCATGTACGAACAGGGCTTGATTCTTCTACCTCACATCGCCACTTTAGGTTGGGGCGTTGCCGCAGGCGGTGAAGTTATCGACACCTTCCCCTACTTTGTTGCTGGTGTACTGCACTTAATTTCTTCTGCCGTACTGGGTTTTGGCGGTATCTATCATGCCGTTCGTGGCCCAGAAACCTTAGAAGAGTACTCCTCTTTCTTTGGTTACGACTGGAAAGACAAGAACAAGATGACCAACATCATCGGCTTCCACCTCATCATCTTGGGATGTGGTGCGTTGCTGTTAGTGCTGAAGGCTATGTTCTTCGGTGGTGTATACGACACTTGGGCTCCCGGCGGTGGTGATGTTCGCGTCATTACCAACCCCACACTCAACCCAGCGGTGATATTTGGTTATTTAATCAAATCTCCCTTCGGTGGGGAAGGCTGGATTGTTAGCGTCGATAACATGGAAGATGTTATTGGTGGTCACATCTGGATTGCCTTAATTTGTATTGCTGGCGGGATTTGGCACATCTTCACCAAGCCTTTTGCTTGGGCTCGTCGTGCTTTTATCTGGTCTGGTGAAGCTTACCTCTCTTATAGCTTGGGCGCTCTATCCTTGATGGGTTTTATCGCCTCAACTATGGTTTGGTACAACAACACTGTTTACCCCAGCGAATTCTTCGGTCCTACTGGTCCCGAAGCTTCTCAAGCTCAAGCTTTAACCTTCTTGATTCGTGACCAACGCTTAGGTGCTAACGTTGGTTCTGCTCAAGGACCGACAGGTCTAGGTAAATACTTGATGCGCTCTCCTACCGGTGAAATTATCTTCGGTGGTGAAACCATGCGTTTCTGGGATTTCCGTGGCCCTTGGTTAGAGCCTCTACGTGGTCCCAACGGACTTGACTTAGAAAAAGTCAAGAACGATATTCAGCCTTGGCAAGCTCGTCGCGCTGCTGAATACATGACTCATGCTCCTCTGGGTTCTTTGAACTCTGTAGGTGGTGTGGCTACTGAAATCAACTCTTTTAACTATGTATCTCCCCGTGCGTGGTTAGCTACCTCTCACTTCGTGTTAGGTTTCTTCTTCCTCATTGGTCACTTGTGGCACGCTGGACGCGCTCGTGCAGCTTCTGGTGGTTTTGAAAGAGGTATTAACCGCGAGACTGAGCCAGTTATGTTTATGAATGACCTTGACTAACGACTAAGTTGTGATCAGGTTTTTTCATCACTGACAATTAATTTTCCTGCTCTTGCTCATAGCAAGAGCTTTTTTTATCACTGAGTTTAAAAGATTTAAGGATTTCACTGAATGAACGCTTTTTTGATAGCTGTTATAAAAAACTAAGCCTGCTCATGCAGGCTGAAATCTTATATTCTCAATGAGGGGAATTGAAAAATTTTCCCCAATTGTCAACCTTAATCTAGAATCCAAAAAACAACCTAACAATACCCAAAATAGTACCCAAAGGACCAGCTACAGTATTTACTGTATCACTGGTTTTAGCAATACCAGAACGGCCGACTACGACAACATCATTATTGCGAAGTATGGGATTGCTTTCTTCATTAATTTCTTTTGAGAAATCTATTTTAACTATACGTTTAGATACAGTACCATTGGGATTGAGGCGAATTAAATCTACCGCAGCACTACTAGCTCTAGCATCATTAAACCCACCAGCGGCAAGTAATGCCTGATTTAAAGAGCTATTGGGCTGTAAATCTGTTAATCCAGGTTTTTTAACTTCTCCTACTACCCCAACTTGAATTTTTGCTGGTGACAAAGTAGTGGTAGCTAATTGAGTAGCTTCGGCTGTGTTAATATCTGTTGCTGTGGGAACAACGATTGTGTCTCCATCTTGCAACACTACATCTTGATTCAGATCCCCAGTCTGCAATAATTCCCAGAGATTAACATTTAAGCTTTGTTCTGAGCCGATTCTTGTAGGACGACGGATTTTAATACTACGAACATCCGCTTGTGATGTAATTCCCCCTGCTAGTTGAATTGCTCGCATGACAGTTGGTAAACCACTTCCAGGGGCTACAGTACCTCCTTCCGTAGCAGAAGCACCTGAAGTAACAAGATAGGAACCGGGTCGGTAAACTTGACCTGTAATGGCTACGGTGCGGGGTGAACTTTGACTAGCTGCATAGTTAGTTGCAAATAAATTGCGGGCTTCAGCAACGTTGAAATCCGTGGCGGTGGGTACAACGATGGTGTCTCCATCTCGTAGGGTAATATCTTGCGATATCCTGCCTGTTTGAGTGAGTTCCTTCAAGTTAAAACTGACAACTTGCTCACCAGAACGTCCTATTTTACGGCGTAATTGTACTTTAGTGACATCTGCTGCTAGTGTTACCCCTTGGGCTGTGGTCAGTGCAGCTAATACGGTTGGGTATTGTACACCTGGAGTGTCTCCTCCACTTCCTTCTAAGCTAAGAGTGTAAGATCCTGGTCGTGTTACTTCTCCGGCTACAAACACATTGATGGGACGAGAGGATAACAAATTCACAGAAATCAGGGGACGTTTAAGAAAACGAGCATATCTTCTGGCTATTTCGTCAGATGCCTGTTCTGTTGTTAATCCCAGAACGGAGATGCTGCCAATTAAGGGCATATTAATCGCACCACCAGGGGGAACTTGGTATTCACCTGTATATTCTGGTACTTCAAATACATTAACGCGAATGCGATCGCCACCCCCTAACAAGTAATCTGTAGATATACTCGAAGATGATACTGGTTGTTGCTGCGCTAGACTAACAGATGGTAAAGCGATATTGACAGTCGTTAATAAAACTACAGCCGTAGTTGAATGGGTGAAAATTTTCCACAAATGTATATTAAGCATATTTACCTGAGACTCAGAGACTACGATCTGTAAAGTATTGTCTAGACATTTTAACGTTGACTTTACTTATTTATTGAAGTTCCTCAACACTGCTATTTTCCTAAGTAATCTTGATTTTCCGGATATAATTTAACGGGGAATTCTGAATTTTTAGTGAAGTTAATTTAAAGCGGAACTCAGTGAGAACAATTTAATTGATAACGATTAGAGCAATTTTTATGCAAATAGTCAATAGTCAAGAATCAAAATTTATATTTATAGTTCATACTACTCTGGCAATTTATGCAAATAGTAAATAATCAAATTAATTAATGGCTATTAACACTACAGTTTAAATGATTTTTTTAACTTCGATGCAGTAGCTAAAATAACTATTGTAAATTATCAGTCAGGTTCAAAATAGCAGTGTTAGACAAAACATAATCCTTACTTATGCTGTTTTACTACCTGCAAAGGAAAATTAATTATACATTTTTGCAATATTATTCAGGCGATAACATCCGGCAAATGTTATCAATAATAGAGACTAACTCAAGTTTCGCTAAACAAGGCAAACTAGTGCAACGAGGCTAGAGGTAAGAAAGCGGTACTTAGTTGGGTTAATGATTTTGTTTTTGGATCTGCTGGATAAAGAATGCCTCTAGAGATTGACGAGATAAGTTCATGTTGATGATTTCACCTCCCATTAACCGGAGACTGGCTAGAAAATCATAGTAATCGTCTTTTAATATACCGTGCCAAGAACCATCAGGCTTAAATTCTAGATCGGGTATCCTTTTTTTGAGAGTTGCTCCATCTCCCCCTTGACCTTTAACATGATATGAGTTTTCTGTACCTAAGAGTTCATTGAGGGAACCAGAGCAAATTAATTCTCCTTGATCTAGGATAGCTACGCGATCGCATATTTGTTCCACTTCACTCAAAACATGACTGTTGAAAAATATCGTTTTTCCAGCAGCTTTCAAAGAAAGGATAATTTCTCGCATTTGGTAACGTCCCAAAGGATCAAGTCCAGACATGGGTTCATCCAGAAATACCAAATCTGGATCATTAATTAATGCCTGAGCCATGCCAACACGCTGAAGCATACCCTTAGAATAACGACGCATCAGCTTTTTGCGAGCATCAATTTGAGATAAACCAACTAATTCCAGAAGTTGGGGAATACGTTGACGTTGTATCTGGGGAGGAATTTGGAATAAACCCGCTGCTAACTGCAAAAATTCCCAACCAGTAAGATAGTCATACAAATAGGGATTCTCTGGCAAATAACCAATTCTTTGCTTCACAGAGCGATCGCCAATTGGCTTCCCTAATAATAAACCCCTACCAGAAGAAGGACGGATAATTCCCAGCAACAGTTTTAACAGCGTAGTTTTACCAGCCCCATTAGGGCCTAGTAAACCAAAGGTTTGCCCTGGATAAACTTGTAAAGAACAACTTTTGAGGGATACAACTTTTTGATTCAGCCAAAACCCAGTACGATAGACTTTCCGCAACTCAGAAGTTAGGACTACTGGTGGTTGATCTAAAGGATTAAGTTGAGGTTCAGGGGTGTCGGCAACAGAATTCATTGTAGTTAAATGATCAATTCCCGGCTAGGTGTGATTAATTACAGAATATCTGGTAGGACGATAATAAATAGCACTCATTATTTTAATGTGTCATTTATCGCCAACCAATGAGCTTTTTAACATTTTTCCTAGCAACTTATAAAACACCTTTAGAACTAGGAATAGTCTCTGCACGACGAGGATCTATTTCTACTGCCATTCGCATGGCTCTAGCAAAAGCTTTAAAAGTTGCTTCAATAATATGATGTGAATTTATACCATCTAACTGGCGAATATGCAAGGTCATTTGGCTATGATTTACCAATGCCACAAAAAACTCGCGTACCAATTGAGTATCATAAGTTCCTACCCGTTGAGTAGGAATTTCTAAACTATAGCTAAGATGAGGTCTTCCAGAAAAGTCTAAAGCCACCTGGATTAAAGCTTCATCTAAGGGTGCAAGAAAATTACCAAAGCGGACAATACCTTTTTTATTACCTAGTGCTTGATATAAAGCTTGACCTAACGTAATACCCACATCTTCATTAGTGTGGTGATCATCAATTTCCCAGTCACCTTGAGCTTGAATATCTAAATCAAACAGCCCATGAGAAGCTATTTGATGCAACATATGATCCAAAAAAGGAATACCAGTCGCAGCCTTACAGATGCCTGTACCATCAAGATTGATAGTAACTTGAATATCTGTTTCCCCAGTAGTGCGGTGAACTGTCGCAATGCGTTTGTTAGTCATTGGTCATTGGTCATTGGTCATTGGTCATTGGTCATGGTCATTAGAAATAGGGAGATGAGGGAGAGAGTATTGAGCTTTCTTCTGTCCCCCTGCTTCTTCTGCTTCCTATTACATTCCCATAATTTCATATCCTGCATCTACATACAGGATTTGTCCAGTAATGCCGCTTGCCAAATCACTGCACAAAAAAGCTGCTGTATTACCCACTTCTAGCTGAGTAACAGTCCGACGCAAAGGAGCGACTTCTTCAACGTGATGAATCATATCCAAAATACCACCCACCGCTGAAGATGCCAAGGTGCGGATAGGGCCTGCGGAAATACCATTAACGCGAATATTTTGGGGGCCAAGTTCAGCTGCCAAGTAACGTACACTTGCTTCTAATCCAGCTTTAGCTACGCCCATAATGTTATAGTTAGGGATTGCCCGGACTGCGCCCAAGTATGTAAGAGTGACAATACTCCCACCATCTGTCATCAGCGGTTTAGCAGCACCACTTAACTGCACTAGTGAATAAGTACTAACTTCCAAAGCTTTATTGAAACCAGAACGGGAGGTCTGGCTAAAATCTCCAGTTAAATCATCTCTGTTTGCAAAAGCTAGGCAATGAATGAGGATGTCTATCTTACCCCATTGCTGGCGGACTGTTTCAAAGGTAGATTGAATTTGCTCTTCGTTTTCTACGTTACAGGGAAGGAACAAGCTGGGATTGAGGGGTTCTACTAATTCTGAGACTTTTTTCTCAAATTTGCCTTTTTCATCTGGCAAATAGGTAATACCCAAGTTAGCACCTGCTTTGTGGAGTTGTTGGGCAATACCCCAGGCGATGGAGCGATTATTGGCAATACCTGTTACTAGGGCGTTTTTTCCGGACAGATTCAGCATAGAAATTGTTAATTTGATCAATCAATAGGAGCATACTAGAATCTGAGCCTATTTTGACTTTGTTGGCGGCGTGATTTTCAATAAATCTAATTAATTAGGGTGCTGAGTGCAACAAAATTTTTGCTGATTGTTTAAGAAGTTATAAAGATATCGGAAATTTTTATAGAAAAAAACCTTTTAACTTGAGGTTTTGAAACTACTTATCAACAATTGATGGCTAAAAATAACAAGAATTAGGTATCATAATAAACAAATGACTATAAAGCAGTAAATTTGAGTATAGGAAAAAACAAAAAGGTTGACGGTGCTTTCTTGATTTTTCAGGTGTATTCTTAGGTAATCAGTTTTTGTTTTTCCGGCATTGGGTAGGGGAAGGGAGATGATCGTGACACAAGATAAAGCCCTAGCAAATGTTTTTCGTCAGATGGCGACCGGAGCGTTTCCTCCGGTTGTGGAAACGTTTGAACGCAACAAAACGATCTTTTTTCCCGGCGATCCTGCCGAACGAGTTTATTTTCTTCTCAAGGGTGCTGTAAAACTTTCCAGGGTATACGAGGCAGGAGAAGAAATAACGGTAGCGCTGCTGCGGGAAAATAGCGTTTTTGGTGTGTTGTCGTTGCTAACGGGCAATAAATCAGACAGATTTTACCATGCGGTGGCATTTACCGCTGTAGAATTGCTTTCAGCGCCAATTGAACAAGTGGAGCAAGCGCTCAAGGAAAATCCAGAATTATCTATGTTAATGCTGCGGGGTCTTTCTTCGCGGATTCTTCAGACAGAGATGATGATTGAAACGCTTGCTCACCGAGATATGGGTTCTAGATTGGTGAGTTTTTTATTAATTCTTTGTCGAGATTTTGGTGTACCTTGCGCTGATGGCATCACAATTGATTTGAAATTATCTCATCAAGCGATCGCTGAAGCAATTGGTTCTACTCGCGTTACTGTCACCAGGTTACTGGGAGATTTACGTGAGAAAAAAATGATTTCGATCCACAAAAAGAAGATTACTGTGCATAAACCTGTAACTTTAAGTAGGCAATTTACATAAAGTTAGGGAACAGGGGGCAGGTGATAGGGGGCAGGCTTGCCGTGAGTTTCGACTTCGCTCAACTACCGCGTAGTCGAAGGGGAGCAGGGAGCAAGGGGCAGGGGAAATTTATTTATAACCTCTTTCCCAGTCCTTAATCCCCAGCGATGCACTGAGCAGTTCGACAAGCTCACTGTAAGACTTGTCAAAGTGTCCCCAGTCCCCGATCCCCAGTCCCCAAACAATTAGAGGTAAATCTAAAAATTGAGTAATTCATGCTTTTGTCAATCTTCTTTTCCCCACAGACTATGGTTGAAAGTAGTAGGCTGTATCTGGAAAGATTATGCCTCCGGCACGCTACGTGAACGGTAGTTAAAGATGGCCACTGGGTACATCCTCATTGCAGCAATTTTAATTTTGGGAGGCGTAATTGCCACCGTGGGCGATCGCATCGGCACACGAGTTGGCAAAGCACGTCTCTCACTTTTCAACCTGCGTCCCAAAAAAACGGCGGTACTAGTCACTATTTTTACAGGTGGCTTGATTTCAGCATCAACTCTAGCGGTTTTATTTGCTGCTGATGAAGGATTGCGGAAAGGAGTATTTGAATTAGAGGACATTCAAAATGACCTCAGAAATAAGCGAGAACAACTCAAAACCGCAGAAACGGAAAAAAGTCAGGTAGAAGATAAGCTCAATCAAGCCAGGAAAGAACAAACCCAGGCACAACAAGATTTACAGAAAATTAATCAGTCCTTGCAAGCAGCAAATGCCAAACAACAGATAACACAAGCCCAACTTAATCGCACCATTAGCCAACAAGCTAAAACACAAGCTCAACTCCAAGGGACTCAAAGCCAACTTGGGGAAGTGGTGAGTCAGTACCAACAAGCCACAGGGGAATTAGAAAACCTTTATAATCAGCGCAAGACATTACAGGCAGCGGTTGAACAGTTAAAAATAGAACGCCAGCGATTGTATGTGGAAGCGAAAAAAGCGATTGACGAAGCGAAGACAGCTATTGAAAAACGCGATCGCGAACTTGCTAATCGCCAAGAAGCGATTGAAAAGCGTGATCAGAAAATTACTCAGCTAGATAAACTTATTCAAAATCGTAATCTAGAAATTAAAAATCGAGAGCAAGTCATTGCTACTAGAGAATCTCGTCTCAAAGAGTTAGAAAAACAGCAAAAATATTTAGAACAGGAAGTAGCACGGCTAGAAAAATATTACCAGTCATACCGTGACTTGCGTCTGGGTAAATTGGCTATAGTGCGGGGTCAAGTTCTAGCAGCTGGTGTGGTGCGTGTAGCTCGACCTACGGCAGCTCGTCAGGTAGTAATACAAATTTTGCGGGAAGCCAACCGCAATGCCAACCTAGAATTAAGTGAACCTGGCACAAATCCGGCAAATGCAGAGTTATTGCGTGTTACTCAAGATAGGGTTGATCAACTCATCAAACAAATTAATGATGGTCGAGAATATGTGGTGCGAATTTTCTCAGCGGGTAATTACGTTAGAGGAGAAAATCAGATAGAATTCTTTGCTGATGCCACGCGGAATCAATTAGTGTTTTCCACAGGTGAAATACTGGCGACAACTTCTGGCGATATGAAAAATATGACATCATATCAACTAAGGCAACGCCTAGATTTATTAATTTCTGCTTCCCAATTCCGCGCTCGAAATGCGGGAATTATTGAAACTGTGCAGATAGATGGTACATTCCTCCGCTTTTTTGCCCAATTGCAACAGTCTGACCAACCGCTGGAAATTAAAGCTATAGCCGCTGAGGATACTTATACAGCAGGTCCGTTGAGAGTCAAGTTGGTTGCTCTACTCAACGGACAAATTTTATTTAGTACTTAGGGTAGGGGAAGCAGCAGCAGAAGAATAATTAACCAATGACCAATGACTAATACACAACCTGCAATTTTAGGCTTTGATCCCGGTCGAGATAAATGTGGTGTAGCCGTGATGGGACTAGATCGGCAATTGTATTATCATCAAGTTGTTCCTGCTGGTGATGCGATCGCTCAAATTGAGACACTACGACAAAGATTTCCTATTTCCTTAATTGTGATGGGCGACCAAACAACGGCGAAAAAGTGGAAACTGCGGCTAAATCAGGAATTAACAGATTCACTGAATATTATTTTAATAGATGAGCGATATAGTACCTTAGAAGCACGCGATCGCTATTGGCAGATGTTTCCACCCAGAGGACTCACCAAACTCTTACCAAAGGGAATGCGTCAACCTCCACGACCAATAGATGACATTGTGGCCATTCTCTTAATTGAAAGATACTTAAATCGTCTGACTGCTAGTATTTCTAATGCCAATTACAACTGATGACTGTAGCGATCGCATAACCTACAACTCAGCCCGAATAGTAAAAGCATAATCGCCTCCTGGTTCTAACTGGTAATCTTGTGTTTCCAGAAAGCGGCCGAGAGGTTCTTTGATTAAAGCCCGACCTTGGGAAGGCTTGACAGAAAGTTCTCCCCGACGGAAATGCCACTGAAAATGCCATTCAAAATCGCCGGCGCTGACTTCACCTTCAAGAAAGCCATGTTGCCAAGATTGACGGGTAATTCTGACATTGGCTGTTGTTTCTGGTAGACGTTTAGCACTCACTATGCTTGATGTCAAGTATGGGATAAAAGTAAACCATGTAGGCTACTTAATCTTTATGTACCAAAAATACCTGAAATTGACAAATTGGCAAAGAGGAGCAGGATAAGGGCAATTGCAGCGGCTACACGAACATATAAACCTAGGACTTACGCACCAGTCACGGAAAATCGAACCGCAGAGGGCGCAGAGGACTCAGAGAAATAAGAGTTTGAGAGGTTTTTTGCATAAGTCCTAAAACCTTTAAAATTCTTGCTTCCAGCATTCCAGTAAGTCTCTATTTACCAGCTGATCTCCCTCGTTCCAACTATATACTCTTACAGGTTCTCCTACAGATACATCTGGATTCTGTGGCAAGTCCTTTTCTGGAACTAGAAGATCCATCACATTTAGTTGCCATTGTTCTGTTACCGCGTTCTCTTGTTGACCCCATAGATAAAACGTATCATTGAGCAGGAGATGTACTCCAATTTCTTTTTCGATTGCATTTTGTGCCACATCACTCACAAGGGAATGTAAGTCACAGGTAACTAATGTAGTTACAACACCTAAAACTACTACTTTGGCGCTTACAAGGACTGCTGTTTCAATTACTCTTTCAAGATGCTTGATTATATCGTTAGCTTTGGATTCATCTATTACACGGCAAGACTTACATTCAACAAGTATTAAAACATTTTTAACAATAATAAATAAATCAATTTCTGCAAAGGACTGCTTTTCTCCTAAGTGTGAAATGTCTCCTCCTAGTTGAATATATCCAGAAGAAGCAAGCCAGGATAAAAAAACTGCTGTTGAAAGTACAGCCTGTCCACCAGTCTTGAGAAACCGGGTTGCTAATTCATTAGGTTTATATGCAAATTCTAAACTAGTCAAGCTTTCCAACTGGAAATTTTCTGCACAACCATTACATTCAACAAATTCGTTAACTTTTTCAAGCTTGTACCAGTCTTCTAATCCACAGGTTGGGCATTTTAGAGGGTGTCCTCGGTATAATAACCCTGCTTCCAATAATGCCGGAAGATTTTGCTTGACTATCTTCCTTGCATCTCCCTGACTTAGATTTAATTTTTGTTTTAAAAAACCCTCTATTTGTGAACACTTTAATCCACTTTGTTCAGATTTATGTGAATGCTTTAATTTATTTCCATCTAATTTATTGATTTCCGAGGATTCACTAGTACCAAAAGCCAAAAATATTTTGGCTCCACCTGACATAATTAAATCTCTAGTTTTATCAAAACCTCCAAAACGTTTAATAAATCCTTTAGCATAGCGAGTATGATCATTTAATTCAAAAAATAAACCTTTACTTTTTAACCATCTTGCAATAATTTCTTCACTTTCAGGGAAATATATACGGCATTCTTCGTTAGAGTAAACTAACCCCGTAACACCCTTTTCAGCAGGTCGTACAGGTTGTGTTTTCCGCTGTTGCCAATCTTTTAATAGAGGATATTGAGAATTTTCTGAATATTTAATTTGTTGTATGTGATTAGATAGGAGTACAGCAGAAGTTTGTGTAAAAGGTGCAGAAAATGATTTACCAGAGGCAAAGTCAATTTCTGCATCATATCCAAAAAGATAATTAGAATTTTCGTGTCCAGAGGGTATGATAGGACTAAAGCGTATAGATTTATCTAATGATGAAATTTCTCGTGTTGTAATAACTGGTTTGCTAGAGTAAACGCTTCCTGGCTTAAAGTCAAAACCGGAATTTTGATAAAATACTCTTACAAAAATATCTCGTTCAAATTTGTTAAAAATAGTATTAATTTGGTTGGCTAAATCTATCGCTTCCTCATGGGAGAAGTTCACATAAATTATCAACTCTTGCATTGATAGAAAAAAATTATCCAAAATTGAAATACATTCTTCTAATTTTTCAATGAAGTCTTTTTTAGGCAAAAGGAATTTATTACTATAACCTATGTCTAAACGGCGGTAGTTCCAAAAAATAGCTGCAATATTAATATCATTAGATTCATAAAGGAATAAATTGCAAACTTTTTCATGATCGCCAATACCATCAAAAACTGAATATTCTGTATAGATAATCTCCATTTTCGTCATAGAGAGTGAGTTTCTGAATATTCTTGTTGCTGTTAGTAAGCTTGCCTTTAGTAAAGCTTCAATAGAATTGATGGGAATTAAACGAGCATTGAGATAATTGCTTAGGTATCCTTGATATTGGTTCGATGGTTTACCAAATTGCAAAAATATCTCATGTTCAAATATAGAATTATCTGAAATTAAACAAATATTAGTGTCAGATAAGGAATTTTTGTATATAGAATTTACTACCCTAAAAATGTGTGGAAATTCTCTTTTTTGAGAACCATTTACTGTCTGCAATGGAAGACCAGGAAGATAATCATTAAGATTAGCTATGTTTTCAATTCGGTCGGATGAAAGTTTTAAGCAACGACTTGGAAACTGATCTAAAATTTCAATGACATTTTCTGGAAGGTTTTGCTCTGGCAAGAAAATATAATCAGGATTAATTGACTGTAAGGCGTACTGCAAGAGGATAAGTTTATCAGTATCATCAGGTACTGGAAAGATAGCATTTGAGAAGCCACCCCATAAATGCGTGTAAAGTGTCACAGCATTTTTTAGGTCTGTTGTTGTATTTGCTAAATAAACTAAGCGGAGAGGACGCGGCTTTAGTTTCAGTATTGCCTCATTTTGCATATCTTATAAATTCTCACTGAAAAGTTTTGGGTACTTGATAGTACTCGTAATAATACTAACTTATGTGTTAGTGTAGCCGCGACTTCAGTTTTTCGGCTTCTGATGATTCGGCTATTCAAAAATAATTTAAAGATCGTACAGCGATGCCTACTGTACAGGCATCGCGGATTTTAGATTTGCGATTCATCCCTAATCCAAAATCTAAAATCCTCAATCAATTTAATGATTTACTGCCGCAGCTTCCCGCGCCGCAGCTGCTTGATCTGGGTGGATACCCAAGCGTGTCAGGTTAATTCTACCTTTATTGTCAATTTCGCGCACTTTGACAATCACTTCATCACCAACTGCTACTTCATCTTCAACTTTGCCAACACGATAGTCAGCTAATTGAGAAATGTGAATCATGCCTTCTTTTCCTGGCAAAAATTCCACAAACGCACCAATGGGTATAATCCGTGTTACACGTCCTACGTAAACATCTCCCTCATGCAACTTGCGAGTCATGCCTTGGACAATGTTACGCGCTCTTTTCGCCTTGCTTTCATCAACTGCGGAAATGGTGACTGTGCCATCGTCTTCGATATCAATTTTTGCACCAGTTTCTTCAGTGATACCTTTAATCGTTTTCCCACCGGGTCCAATGACTAGACCAATCATGTCGGGATCAATCTTGATCGTCAACAGGCGTGGGGCATAAGCTGAAGTTTCCGCCCGTGGAGTGTCGATAGTCTGGAGCATTTTATCCAGAATATGCAATCGAGCCGCTTTGGCTTGATGAACAGCTTGAGCAATAACTTCCAAAGACAAACCAGATATTTTCATATCCATTTGCAAAGCAGTGATACCAGTATCAGTACCAGCAACTTTGAAGTCCATATCACCTAAAAAGTCTTCAATACCCTGAATATCGGTGAGGATTCGCACTTCGTCCCCTTCCTTAATCAGACCCATAGCAGCACCGCTAACGGGTTTAAGAATGGGTACACCAGCATCCATAAGAGAAAGGGTGGAACCACAAACTGAACCCATTGAGGTGGAACCGTTAGAAGAAAGCACTTCCGAAACTATGCGGATCACGTAGGGGAATTGTTCTTTTGTCGGTAGCACAGGTAAAATTGCTCTTTCTGCCAATGCACCGTGACCGATTTCTCTTCTTCCTGGCGCACGCATTGGCTTAGTTTCCCCAACCGAGAAGGGAGGGAAGTTGTAATGATGCAGGTAACGCTTGTGTTGGTCTGCTTGCAAGTCATCATTGAGGTTTTGAGCATCTCCTGGTGTGCCGAGAGTGCAACAGCTTAAGACTTGGGTTAGACCCCGGTTAAATAAACCGCTACCGTGAACCCGTTTGGGTAAAACGTCAACTTGGCAAGATATAGGCCGGACTTCATCTAGTTTGCGACCATCAACGCGAACGTTGTCTTCAACGATTTGACGGCGCATAAAGTATTTGGTAATGTCCTTGAAGGTATTACCAAGGGCTTTACTATTTGCAGATGCGGCAGTACGAATGGGATCTTCTTCGGGAAGAGCTTGAATTTCAGCTTTTATGCCATCCTTGACAACATCTAAAGCGGAATCGCGTTGTGGTTTAGTTAACTCAAATTGCGCCAAGATTTTTTTAATTTCAGCACTAGCGCGATCGCGGATATAGTTTTCTAGTGTTTGGTCTACTTCTGGTGGTTCTTCCTTAACAATTTTTAGACCCAGTTCATCCAACAAATCTAACTGCGCTTGGATTAAATCCCGCACTGCTTCGTAGCCAAAATCAATTGCCTCGATAATATCTCGTTCTGGTAACTGATTGGCTCCAGCTTCCACCATGATCACACCATCTGGAGAACCCGCAACTATCAGATCCAAATCTCCGGCTTCAATTTCTGCGTAGGTGGGGTTAATAATAAAATCATCACCCACTAAACCTACACGGACTGCTGCCATTGGCCCATTAAAGGGAATTTGGGCAATTAGGGTAGCAATTGAAGCACCGGTTACAGCTAATACATCAGGTGGTACTTGCTCATCCATTGACAAGGTGAAAGCAATAACTTGCAAATCATCCCGCAACCATGAAGGGAACAAGGGACGTAAAGGACGGTCGATGAGACGGCTGGTAAGAATCGTTCTTTCTGGTGGACGACCTTCTCGGCGCATGATCCCACCGGGAATTCTTCCCGCTGCATACAATCTTTCTTCGTAATCTACAGTCAGGGGAAGAAAATCAATGCCTTCTCTGGCTTGCGATCGCGTAGCTGTGACCAAAACAGCCGTATCTCCCGATTGTATCAACACCGACCCGCCAGCTTGGGGGGCTAATAGTCCAACCTTCAGCCGAATATCCCGTCCATCAAAGGATATTGACTTATCAACTTCTGCCATTCAGTTTTTTTTCCTTCTATGCACGCTATTCTCTTTCTGTGGCAATCCTAACATTTATGTACTATAGACGGCTTCTGTTAAATACAAAGATCCTTACTTAGTCAGCCGCAGCAAATCCCAATACATAAATACTGCGTATGATACATCGCCACCTTCCAACTTCGCAGTCAAGAGAATTTGCTCAATAATTTCAAATGCCAACGACTGCTAAAGCCTAATAGAAGGTATATTATATTTGCAAAGACTAAATTAAACACCTCTCATCACCCAAGTTAGCCGCAACCAAAAGCATCCCCTATTCCATCTTGAACCCGTAAATCAGGTTGTACAATAAAACCAGCGTTAAAAATATGACTAAACCTACTAGGAAACTTTAGCTTTAAAACTACAATGCTCTTGACAGGATAATTGCTAATTTATATTAAAAAAAATAAATATTCTAATTTAATCAAAAAAATATTAGAGCTTAAATTAATTAATTTAGATGATTTTAAAATTAAAATGAAATTAAAAATTCAATCTAGCTTGTTTAACTTAGTTTCAAACAGAAAATTGGTGTAATAGAAATATGGCGATTTTACATGGAAATTGGTTACTTAAAGATCAAAATCATTGTTTATTTATTTGGGGAGAAACTTGGCAAAATCATCAAATCAATATTGAATCTCTAGCCTCAACCGAAGTGCCATTAAATCCATTGGCAATGCAATCAACTGAGTTAAGTGAATATTTAGAATCAAATAATATAAAAATTGCTAATTACCTGCAATCATCTCCTCTTATTAATGTTAGTAGTACCAAAACAAATAAAAGTACAAATAAAGTCAAAGAATCCTTACCTACCCAGCTTCAAATCATTGCTTTACCAACTAATTTTCTCAAAAAAGATACCTTAATTTATCCAGTACATTCTGCTAGTTTAGAAATTGATGTAGATGCGCCAAAATATCTCCAGCCTTGGCAAATAGAGGGTTTTTGCTTGCCCCCCACCGCAGCAATCAAATTTCTCACCTCCCTACCCTTAAGTTCCAGCGATGACAAATATGCCTTTTTGGGTGGAGATTTACGTTTTTGGGTACAAATAGCTCGTTGGAGTTTAGACTTAATCTCGCGCTGTAAGTTTTTACCAACTATTCAAAAACAATCAGATGCTTCTTTAATTGCTAAATGGCAAGTACTTTTAGATAGTGCTGTAGATGCAACTCGGTTGGAAAAATTTGCTGCTAAAATGCCCTTAGCTTGTCGCACATATCAACAAGAAGCAAGAGATATTGAATCTCACTTAGCTATTGATATACCTATAGAACCACAAGCATTAATTCTGGGATTTCTCAACAGTATAATAGATGCCCAAATCCGCGATATGGTTGGTTCTCAATCTCCCGTTGAAAATAGGGTCATGATATCTTTACCTTCTGCGGTACAGCAGTGGCTACAAGCTTTAAACGGTGCATCTAACATCATTAATGCTGATGCAATTGGATTAGAACGACTAGAAGCTGCCCTGAAAGCTTGGACTCTGCCATTGCAATATCAATTAACAGGAAAAGCTTTATTTCATACTTGTTTTCAACTACTTCCCCCAGAGACAGGAGAAACAGATTGGATATTAGCTTATTTTCTGCAAGCAGCCGATGATTCTGAATTTTTAGTCAATGCAGCAACTATTTGGGATCACCCGATTGAGAAATTAGTTCATCAAAATCGCACAATTGAACAACCCCAAGAAACATTTTTGCGGGGTTTGGGGTTAGCTTCTCGATTATATCCAGTTATAGCCCCTAGTTTAGAAACCGAATCTCCTCAATTTTGTCACCTCACACCCATGCAAGCTTATGAGTTTATCAAATCTGTAGCTTGGAGATTAGAAGATAGCGGTTTAGGAGTGATTTTACCACCAAGTTTAGCCAACCGTGAAGGCTGGGCTAATCGCTTAGGTTTGAAAATTAATGCCGAAACACCGAAGCAAAAACAAGGACGTTTAGGTTTACAAAGTTTGCTAAATTTTCAGTGGCAATTAGCAATTGGTGGACAGACAATTTCTAAAGCTGAATTTGATAAATTAGTAGCCCTGAAAAGTCCTTTAGTAGAAATTAATGGCGAATGGGTGGAATTGCGTCCCCAAGATATTAAAACAGCCCAAACCTTTTTTGCCTCTCGAAAAGACCAAATGGCACTTTCTTTAGAAGATGCTTTACGGATTAGTAATGGAGATACTCAAGTAATTGAAAAATTACCTGTTGTGAGTTTTGAAGCTTCTGGTGCATTACATGAATTGATTGGGGCATTAACCAATAATCAAGCTATAGAACCTTTACCCACACCTGCAAATTTCCGGGGACAATTACGTCCTTATCAAGAAAGAGGTGCAGCTTGGTTAGCCTTTCTGGAACGGTGGGGTTTAGGTGCTTGTTTAGCGGACGATATGGGACTGGGTAAGACCGTACAATTCATCGCTTTTTTACTTCACCTGAAAGAAGAAGAAGCACTAGAAAATCCCACGTTGTTAGTTTGTCCCACTTCTGTTTTAGGTAATTGGGAAAAAGAAGTAAACAAATTTGCCCCCACACTTAAAGTTTTGCAATATCACGGTGATAAACGCCCCAAAGGCAAGGTATTTACAGAAATAACTAAAAAACATGATTTAGTGATTACCAGTTACGCACTTATTCAACGAGATATTAAGCAATTTCAAAGCGTTTCTTGGCAGATAATTGTTTTAGATGAAGCCCAAAATGTTAAAAATTCAGATTCCAAGCAATCCCAGGCAGTACGGCAGTTAGAAACTACTTTTCGTGTCGCTTTAACAGGGACACCAGTTGAAAATAGATTGCAAGAGTTGTGGTCTATTTTAGATTTTCTGAATCCTGGGTATTTGGGTAATAAACAATTTTTTCAACGACGGTTTGCCATGCCAATTGAAAAGTATGGTGATACATCATCTTTAATGCAACTGCGTTCATTAGTGCAACCGTTTATTTTACGACGATTGAAAACTGATAAAGATATAATTCAAGACTTACCAGAAAAACAAGAAATGACGGTGTTCTGCGGACTTAGTACTGAACAAGCACAATTATATCAAAAATTGGTAGATGAATCCTTAGTAGAAATTGAATCTGCTGAAGGAGTACAGCGACGAGGGATGATTTTAGCTTTGTTAGTTAAACTCAAACAAATTTGTAATCATCCATCACAATATTTGAAATTAGCAACTTTAGCAGAACATCATTCAGTTAAATTACAACGTTTGGAGGAAATGTTAGAAGAAGTTTTAGCAGAAGGAAATCGAGCTTTAATTTTTACTCAATTTGCAGAATGGGGAAAATTACTAAAACCCTATTTAGAAAAGCAGCTAGGTCGAGAAATATTCTTTTTATATGGTAGTACAAGTAAAAAGCAGCGGGAGGAAATGATTGACCGTTTCCAACACGATCCACAAAGTCCACCAATTATGATTCTTTCCTTGAAAGCTGGTGGTGTGGGGTTGAATTTAACGAGAGCGAATCATGTATTTCACTTTGACAGATGGTGGAATCCGGCTGTGGAAAATCAAGCCACAGATAGAGTATTTAGAATTGGACAAACTCGGAATGTACAGGTTCATAAATTTGTGTGTACTGGCACATTAGAAGAAAAAATTAATGACATGATTGAAAGTAAAAAACAACTAGCAGAACAAGTTGTTAGTGCGGGCGAAGAATGGTTAACAGAGATGGATACAGACCAACTCCGCAATTTATTGTTACTAGACCGTAATGCAGTAATTGATGAGGATGAATAATAAAGAACAATACGGTAGTGACGATTTCTGTAAAAATGAATAAAGTTAGCTTGTATTTATAATGGGAAACTAACTCACACAACGTAAATCTTGACTTAGATAAAATCTATGACAGAAAACATAGACCATGACCGCTTATTTAAAGAACTAATATCAACTTTTTTCATAGAATTTATAGAATTATTTTTTCCTCAAGTTCTCGAATATATAGATACCAAATCAATTACATTATTAGACAAAGAAATATTTACTGATGTCACCGCAGGAGACAAACATGAAACCGACCTAATAGCCAAAGTTAAATTTTTATGTCAACCTTCTTATTTTGTGATTCATATTGAAGCCGAATCAGGTGCAAGACCGAAATTTAATCAAAGAATGTTTCGTTATTTTGCGAGATTAAATGAAAAATTGGACTTGCCAATATATCCGATAGTTATATTTTCTTACGAATCACCCAAAACCGTAGCTGTGAATAAGTATCAAATCAACTTTCCTGATTTTGAAGTGCTAAAATTTAATTATCAAGTTGTGCAACTGAATCAACTCAACTGGCGAGACTTTTTAACTCGTCTAAATCCAGTTGCATCAGCTTTGATGTCAAAAATGAGCATAGCACCAGAAGATAGGCCAAAAGTCAAAGCAGAATGTTTAAGGTTATTAGTCACCTTAAAATTAAATCCAGCTAAAATGCAATTAATATCAGGGTTTATTGATACATATTTGAGATTGAATAAAATAGAAGAAGAGAAATTTAAAATAGAAATAGGTACATTAATCAAAGAAGAGAAGGAGGAAGTTATGCAAATTGTCACCAGTTGGATGGAAGAAGGAATTGAAAGAGGAATTGAAAGAGGAATTGAAAGAGAGAAAAAATTAATTATTCGTTTAATTAATAGGAAGTTTGGACAAATTGATCTAGAGTTAGAAACCAAAATTAAAAGTTTAAATATAGAAATCATTGAAGCTTTGGGAGAGGCAATATTTGATTTAGATAATTTGGAAGATTTGCAAAATTGGTTAGAGAATGTTTGATACAGGAATCTTAAATAATACAGCGGATTTCGCTGTCACGAAGTACATACCTAGCGGGCAAGACTTGTACTGAGCTAGTCGATAGCGTAGCGTGGCGTTAGCCATAGTATGCCCGCACTACTACAAGAGTTTCATGATTCAAGTTTGTATCTCATTTAAATGAAATCTGCTGTATGTGATACGTAAAAAATTGGAACTAGGGTGACATTGCCCAAAATAATACTTTTTTATAAGATAAAATCATATTATTTGTGAATTAGTTATGACTAACGATACCTTACAAGCTAGTAGAGAATGGTGGTCACAAAGGTGGCTTGATTTACTAGATTCCTATCGCTTTAAAAAGCGTTTAGAACGGGCGAGAAACTATTCTAGACAAGGTAATGTTTTAAGTATTGAGTTTAAAGGAGCAAAGGTATTAGCTAAGGTACAAGGTAGTGAAGTTGAACCTTATAAAGTTTCTCTTTCTCTTGACTCTTTCACTGATGAAGAATGGGGTTATGTGATTGAAACTATGTCCCAAAAAGCTAGTTATGCTGCTAAGTTACTAGCGGGAGAAATGCCACAAAATATAGAAGATGTATTTACAAGTAATGGACTGTCATTATTTCCTTTTACTCTAGGAGACGTTCATGGTAAATGTTCTTGTCCTGATAAAGCAGTACCTTGCAAACATATAGGTGCTGTATATTATCAGTTGGGCGATCGCTTTAGTGAAGACCCTTTTGTTTTATTTCAGCTACGAGGACGTACTAAAGAACAAATTATTAGCGATTTACGACAGTTACGGAGTAAGAAATCTGGAATTAAATCGGAAGAAGCATCGTTAAAACAGGAAAAATCCGCAAAGAAACAGGCAAATATTAATTCTCAATCTTCCATCAATCTAGATAGTTGTTGGCAATATAATGAACCATTAGAATCCTCTTTAGTAGTAATTGTGCCTTCAGTTAATGAGACAATATTAGATGTTTTAGGTACAATTCCCCTAGCTAAAAATGAGGAAGTTTTAGTAAATTCATCAGCGGGTGATGTCGCTATGAATTATTTGCAAACAGTTTACAAAGATGTTAGTCAGAAGGCTGTTTTATTAGCGATGAATGTAGGTGGATGAGTTAAAATAATTCGTAATTTGTAACGGAGATTTAGAGGAAAACCGAGTTACTTGTATCCTTTTTTTACGTAGCATCTCCACAGGAGATTCTGGATCTGGATAATTCAGAATGGAGATTTTTTTGGTAAAGTTAATAACAAGATTACTACTTGCCAGCTTGTAATCAAGGTGCTTTAATAGCTAGGCGCTGCGTAGAAATACCATCCCGCTAAAGTTTCCAATCTGTACGATATTTATAAAATTTACAGCTACTCATGTTCATAAAGTTACAAACTCAAAACATTTAGACTTACAGGTAAGAAAAGCCATTACCATACTCTTGACACTAAATTCTACCAACCGCTGAAGAGGAACATATATGGAGCCAATCATTGCTATAGTTTTAGCGCTCATAGGTTACGCCTTAGGATCTGCAAAAATAATTAATGAAGGGAATGAAGCCCTTGTCGAACGGATGGGGCGGTATCATCGGAAACTTTCACCTGGGCTTAACTTCATAGTTCCCTTCCTTGACCAAATTGTCATGGAGGATACAACAAGGGAACAGGTTTTAGATATTAAGCCTCAAAATGTGATCACTAAGGATAATATCTACTTAGAAGTTGATGCAGTTGTTTACTGGCGCATTACTGAGATAGAAAGAAGTTTTTATGAAATTGACGATCTCCAACAGGCACTGTCAAATTTGACTACAACTACGCTCAGAGAAATTATTGCCCAGAACAGCTTAGACGAAACCAATATGTCTAGAGCAAATTTGGACAAAAGCATACTAGACCTATTGAATCCAATTACAAAAGGTTGGGGAGTTAATATTATCCGCTTAGACATTCAAAGAATTACACCGCCAGAAAGTGTAAGGAAGTCAATGGAAGATGAACGGGCTGCGGAAATAAAAAAACGGGCGGTGATTACCGAAGCGGAAGGGGAGCGACAAGCAGCGGTTAAAAAAGCGGAAGGAACTAAGACTTCGATGGAGATCATTTCTGAAGTTTTACGTTCCCATCCTGAAAGCAAGGATATTTTACGGTATCTTGTGGCTCAAGATTATGTACAAGCCAGCCAAAAACTTAGTGAAAGCAATAACGCTAAAATTGTTTTTGTAGATCCAGCTAACTCCACAGATATGTTTCAGGAATTGATTGCTGAATCAGTTACTAAAGAAGAACCGAAGACAACTTCTGGTAATGGTAATGGTGCTGGTTAATATTTACAGCAGATTGCAGATAAATGAGGCTTCCGTGAGCGTACTAGGGCTGACTCCGTTCGACTGAGGCTCACGGCAAAGCCTGATTTCTGCTGTAAGTTATGCTGACTGTCGATAGATAGCATCAGCAACTAGGGAGACATCGCGCATTTCTGAAACATCGTGAATGCGGAGGATGTCAGCACCATTAAAAATAGCGGCACAACAAGCTGCTGCTGTTCCCCAAACTCTGGCTTTAGGATTTGGTTGGTTTAAAATGTTGCCTATAAAACTTTTACGGGAAGCTCCTACTAGTATTGGACAATTCAGCATTTTTAATGATGGTAAGCGGCGAAAAATTTCTAAATTTTGCTCATAGTTTTTAGCAAAGCCAATACCAGGATCAATAATGATTTTATTTTGTTTAATCCCCGCAGCAATTGCGGCTTTTTTTTGCTGAGATAAAAAACTATAAATATCCTGTATTAAATCCTGATAATTAGTTTGTTGTTGCATTGTCTGGGGAGTTCCCCGGATGTGCATTAAGATAATTGGCACATCTAAATGGGATACTGTTGCCAGCATTTCTGGGTCAAATGTACCGCCAGAAATATCATTGACGATATCGGCTCCAGCTTCTACAGCTGCTTTAGCTACATTTGCTCTAGTTGTATCTACAGAAATGGGAATTGAAATTTCTGGTCGGATTACTTGTAAAACCGACAGTACTCTGTCAAGTTCTTCTGTGAGGGTGATTTGTTTTGCACCTGGACGAGTTGATTGACCACCAATATCAATCATATCAGCACCAGCAGCTACCATTGCTTGGGCTTGAGTTAAAGCGGTTGAAGCTGTGTTAAATAGACCACCATCACTAAAGCTATCAGGGGTGACATTTAAAATCCCCATCAAATAGGTGCGCTGTCCCCAGATGAAACAGCGTTCTCGAATAATTAATTGCTTTGACATAAGTTTCATACCGCCCCGGAATGAATTCCGAGGCTAATAGCAAAAATCCGTTTTAGAGGACTAAATTGATTTGTCAAAAAGTTGTAAATGGCGTTCTACTGATAATTAACAATCCTGGCAAAACTATCAGCTTCTAGACTCGCACCTCCGACGAGAGCGCCGTCAATTTCTGGTTGAGCCATGATCTCATCAATATTATTGGGCTTAACTGAGCCACCATATTGAATTGAGACGTTGGGATTAGTCAATTGAGAGCGAATTAAGCCAATTACCCGATTTGCTTCTTTGGTTTCACAGGTGTCACCGGTTCCTATCGCCCAAATTGGTTCATAAGCAATAACCAAATTATTTTGATCAACATCGATTAAGTCTTTTTCTAGCTGGGAGATAATCAGTTTTTCGGTTTCTCCTGCGTCTCGTTGTTGTTTGGTTTCACCAACACAGAGAATGGGGATGAGTCCATGCTTTTGGGCTGTTTGGAGACGGAGGTTAACGGTTGCGTCTGTTTCGCCAAAATATTGCCGTCTTTCGCTATGACCAACGATGACATAGCGGACACCAATTTCTGTGAGCATGGGAGCAGCAATTTCACCAGTATAGGCTCCATTGTCTTCCCAATGGACGTTTTGTGCGCCCAGTTGGATTAGGCTACCGTGCAAATATTTGGACATGACGCTTAGGTCGGTGAAGGGAGGACACAGTACTACTTCTCGTTCTGAGGGTGTTTCCTCCAGGTGGGGCAGAAATCCGCGTAAGAATTCTTCGGACTCTGACCGGGTTTTGAACATTTTCCAGTTACCGGCTATAACTATTTTTCGCACAGGTGATTTTGTCAAGATGCTAACGCTACTAGATGCATTTTTCACTCTACTACTTTTTCGGACACTCCTTGTCTACCGGGGGGGGAAAGTGCTTTGGTTTGGCGATCGCTCTCTCAACCTTAAAAATGCGTTAATGCTTGACCTCCAGTAGGTGATTGCGCTTCTTTGCCTTGATTCTAAAAGCGATCGCATAAGTGCTGTCTAAGATTCGCCAAGTTATACTGCCAAACAAATTGATTTCGCTGAAAATCAATAAAATAAGGTGCGTTAATGAAATGTAACGCACCCTACAGGATCTGATTTTTTATAAAAATTGGGGATCTGATAGCGAGCAACCTCACCTAAACTTTTCTCATCACCTGAAAAGCCGAAATATATGTAATCTCAATACTTCCCCCATAAAGCTCATTAATTTTCTCTCGCAAACCAGCAAATAAAGCATTCTGAATAGAAGCTTCTAACTTTAAATATGGTGAAAGAGTGCCTAGGAGCAGCAAATAATCATCAACACTGTAAGTTACCTGACAGATAATATGATCAGATACTAAATCTTTAAACTTACCGGAAGCAAGGGCTTTTTCTCCGAAAGATTTAACTATTTTTTCTTGAGTTGTTATATCTTCATATCTTCCTGAAGATGGAGCATAAATTTTATAAACTTGATGTAAAGTTTGGTATACTTCATAATTAGGTTGAGGTGTCATATTCCATAACAAAATTAAAGCCCCGCCATCCTCTAAAGCATCCGCAGTTTTTGTATAAGCTGTTTCAGGGTTCATCCAATGAAAAGAAGTTGCTGCTAAAACCGCATTAAATTTCCCTGGTGCTAATTTCCATTCTTCAAAAGTTGTCTGCTGAATCTCTATATTTGGATATGCTGCACAATTTTGTCTGGCAAACTGACAAGCTACTGGACTCGGTTCTAGACAAACCATTGAAAATCCTAGTTGAGCAAAAGATATGGTTGCATTTCCTGGACCACATCCTAACTCAAGAATCCTACTATCAGAGCTAAGTTTAGCGATTGCAACAGCAGTTTTAATTATTGCTTGAGGATAGCCTGGTCTAACTTTGTTATATGCTTCTGCAACAGGAGAATACCAGTTTTTTCTTAGTTCTAAATTTTGAGGATATAATTTTTTGAGTTGCTCTAATTTTTGCATAAGTATTCAAGTAGTGGTACAAAATAAAGTATCTATTTGGGAGAGGGAACTCTTAAAGGTAAACCGGAAAAAATACCTAAATTTTATACACATTCAAAAATAGCTGGATATTTTACCATAGGCGCTTATGATATGATAAAGTTTGTTCTATTTATAGCAGTAAATATGTGTTTAGGGAAACTCAACTTACACAGCACACAGAAATAATAATTTCTTGTTCTATAGGTTTATAAGAACACTTTGTTAGTACTTGATTTGTCAGCGAAACGCTTTAAGTCTTGTATATTCATTATATTCAATTTAATTGAAAGAGTCATTATCCAAAAAGCAATAAATATGCCTTTCTAATAATGTTTATACCTGCAAATGCTCAAACTCAAGCTGAACTAAGGTTGGCTATAGTTCGTAACCCGTTAGTAGTAACACCAGAGACAATGGTGATGGAAGCGATCGCTATGCTCGCCGCAGGCATCACTCAAATGAGTGGTGTTAGATCAGTGTGTTCAGTTTCTCAAGCCACTGACAGCAAACAAGAAAGCTTGCTAGTGGAGGCACGTTCAAGCTGTGTCGTGGTTGTAGAAAATAATCAACCGGTAGGGATTTTCACAGAAAGAGATGTGGTACGACTAAGCGCCCAAAGACGAAATTTAAACAACCTAGCCATCCGCGATGTCATGGCGCATCCTGTCGTCACCTTGCACGAGTCGGAGTTTACTGACCTCTTTTTTGCCGTTAATCTGCTCCAACACCACAAAATTCGCCATTTACCATTGGTTGATGAGCAAAATCAACTGGTGGGACTGCTAACTCATGAGAGTTTGCGGCAAAAATCACGGACTGTGGACTTGTTGGGGTTGCGTCTTGTTAGTGAAGTGATGACAACAAAGGTGATTTGTGCTGCTCCTGATATTTCCATATTAGCGATCGCTCGCTTAATGGCAGAAAACCGCATCAGTTCTGTCGTGATTGTGCAAACACAGGCATCTCTAATCATTCCCATCGGCATCGTCACTGAGCGTGATATTGTCCAGTTTCAAGCCTTAGACCTGAATTTTGAAACCTGTCTAGCAGAGGCTGTCATGAGTACGCCGATTTTCTGTGTCAACGCCGATGAATCTCTGTGGAATGTACAGCAGATAATGGAGCAGCGATTGATTCAGCATTTAGCGGTGACAGGAATAAACGGAGAATTGTTAGGCATCGTTACCCAAAGCAGCATATTAAAAGTTCTTAACCCCTTAGAGTTATATAAATTAATAGAAATTTTAGAAAAAAAAGTATTGCAATTAGAAGCCGAGAAAACAGAACTGCTAGAAAATCGCACCGTTGAACTAGAAGAGAAAGTAGTTGAGCGCACCATTGCACTCAGAAAAAAAATAGTGCGCGAGCAGTTAATTACTAAAATTGCTGCTCAAATTCGGTCATCTTTAGATTTACAAGATATTCTCAATACCACAGTTGCAGAAATGCGATCGCTCTTGCAATGCGATCGCGTCATTATTTACCAGTTCCGTCCTGACTTTAGCGGTACAGTTATCGCCGAATCCATAGTTGCAAATGGAGTGTCTATCCTCAATAGTGAGCCGCAAGATCCCTGTATTACCCCAGAATGGCTTGAACCTTACCGTCAAGGGAAGATTCGGGTTATTAATGACATCCAGTCCGAATCCATGAGTGATTGCTATCAGAATATGCTCATCGAGTTAGATATTCGCGCCAAACTCATGGTTCCTATCGTCATAGCAGAGCGGCTTTGGGGATTGATATTAACAAATTACCGCGATCAGCCCCACAATTGGGAACTTGAGGAAATCGAACTGGTGCGGCAACTGTCGATTCAACTTTCAATTGCTATTCAACAAACAAACACTTACCAACAGTTATATCAACTCAATCAAGACTTAGAAAATCAAGTTCAAGAACGCACCAAAGCTTCAGTCCTCAAAGATGCCAGCGGTGTAGTTATAGGATCTCAAGGCATACTTCTTGATATTAGCGAACAGCAAGCTGCACTTCGTGAACGCAAGCAAGCAGAACAAATAATTAAGCAGCAAGCAGAAAGAGAATATTTGCTACGTAAGACCACCCAAAATATTCGTCAATCTCTGGATTTGGCAACTATTTTTAATACTGCTGCTCAAGAAATCCGGCAATTAATGAATGCAGATCGGGTAGGAGTGTTCAAATTCGATTCGGAAAGTAATTTTACCGTTGGTGAAATAGTCTCTGAATCTATAGTTGATGGCTTTAAATCTGCCCTAGCGACTAAAATTCATGACCACTGTTTTAGTAACCAATATGCCGCTTACTATCAGCAAGGCAGAATTTTAGTAGTAGATGATATTGACACTGCTGGACTTGCAGATTGTCATCGAGATTTTTTGGCACAATTTCAGGTTAGAGCTAATTTAGTTGTGCCATTGCTACATGGAGAAAATTTGTGGGGTTTGCTGTGTATTCATCAATGTTCTCAACCCCGTCACTGGCAAGAGTTTGAAGTTGAGCTTGTGCAACAAATAGCCAATCAATTAGCGATCGCAATTCAACAAGCGGATCTATTTGAGCAATTGCAACTGTCTCTAGTGCAAGAAAAAGAAGTCAGCAAAATGCGATCGCGCTTCATTACTATGGCATCCCATGAATTTCGTACACCTTTAGCCATTATTGCCTCATCTACAGGCATTTTACAAAAATTTAAAGAGCGTCTGACTCTAGAAAAACAACAAGAACATCTAGCAACAATCCAAAAAACGGTAAAGCATATCGTCCAACTTCTTGACGATGTTCTCATGATTAATCGCGCTGAAGTAGAGAAGATGGAATTCAAACCAGAAGCATCAGATATCATTGCCTTTTGTCATCATCTCACACAGCAAATAGAAGCCACTAGTAACAAACACATAATAGAATTTTCCTTTCATGCGAGTCAGCCAATATTAGAAAATTCTTTCATAGTGCAGTTTGATTCAAAAATCCTCCAACAAATTCTTACAAATATCCTGAAAAATTCTATTAAATATTCTCCTCAAGCAAGTTTAATTAAATTTCATCTGACTATAGAAAATGACAAATTAATCTTTAAAATCAAAGATTATGGCATCGGTATTCCCGAAGAACACAAAATTAATTTATTTGCACCTTTTCATCGAGCTTCTAACGTTGGCAGTATTTCTGGTACAGGCTTAGGGCTATCCATAGTCAAAAAGTGTGTTGATCTGCACAAAGGAGAAATTGCCTTAGATAGCAAATTAGGAAATGGAACAACATTTACAGTCAGTATTCCTTATTCACAGTGATAAAAAATCTCAGAAAATCAATAAAGTAAGAGAACTCCACAAAAAGAAATGCCCAATGTCATTCTGTTCACGAAGTGTAGTGTTCGCGCAGCGTGCCGTAGGCTTTAGAATCCTCCGAGATGCTAGAGCCTCCGGCTCCCGTAAGGGATACGTTTCGCTTTGCTACACTCAGCATGACAAGACAGGATCATTTATTTTATGGCTTACTCTAAAGCTTGCGGATCTAAAGACCTTAATTTTCTAAAGCAGAAGTTGAGTTTTTCAACAATAAAAATTTTTTCAATTCTTCTATTGAGAGAGGGGGACTAAAAAAATAGCCCTGAATTACATAACAACCATTTTGCCTCAGCCAATCTAACTCATTTTTTGTTTCTACTCCTTCCGCAATAATATTAAGATTGAGATTATTAGCCATCTGAATCATACTTTTGACAAGCGCTTGTTTATTTTTGAATTGGTCAATATTAGTAATAAAATAACGATCTATTTTCAGGCTATGAAAAGAAAAATCTTGCAGATATTTAAATGATGAGTAACCTGTACCAAAGTCATCAATTGATATTATGATACCCTGATTGCTTAAAGTATCTAATTTATGCTTTACTAATTCAACATCTTGAATAAACACCGATTCAGTCAATTCTAATTCTAGAGACTCAGGGGCAATTCCTATCTTTGTAATAATTTCAATAATTCTTTCACTAAAATTTTCTGTTCTGAACTGACAAGCTGATATATTTACAGCCATATTAAAATCATTAAATTGTTCAGATTGTAAAATCTTAAGTTCTCTACAAGCTGTTTCAATTATCCATTCTCCCAAGGGAATAATAAAACCAGATTTCTCAGCAATGGGAATAAATTCTGCTGGAGAAATTTTTCCATGTTCTGGATGCTGCCAACGGATTAATGCTTCTAGACAAACAACTTTCCCAGTTATAATATTGATTTGAGGCTGATAATAAAGCTGAAATTCGTTTCTCTCCAGAGCAGGTATTAAATCAGCTTCCAAAATAACTTTTATGCAGAAATTATCTAATATCTCTTGATTATAGAAGTGATATAAATTCTTGTCTTGAGATTGATAATGTTCAAGAGCAAATTCTGCATGAGTTAATAATTGACTGAGTTGTAATCCATCATTTGGATAACAAGAAATTCCGATTTCAGCTTGAAGAAAGATTTTTTGATTACTAATAAATAATGGTTGTAATAAATTATCTAAAATATTTTGGGCAACATCAGTTATAGTTTTAATATCTTGAGTTGGTTTTAATAAAATTACTAATTGATTCGTTTTTAAATGAGCTATTATATCAATTAGATTATTGTGTAAATTTAGATCGCTTAATCTTCCAGATAATATTTTAATTAAAAAATATTTTAAACTAGTTTCAAAACATAATTTATTAGGATGGATAATATCTATATCAATAAGTAAAAATGGCAGCATTTGTTGCTTATTATAAACTTGAAAACGAGTTTTATTAAATTGTTCTTCTAAATAAAGTTGATTAGGTAAACCTGTTAAGCTATCATGACGAGCTAAATATATTAGTTCAGTTTCCATCTGCTGAACCTGATTCATATAGTGTTGGGTAACAGCTTGGCGTTTTTGGAGTTGTGTCTTAATTGCTTGGAGGAGTTCAGAGGCTTCAAAAGGCTTGGTTAAGTAATCATCTGCACCAAGTTCCATTGCTTGACGCAGATCACATCGCTCGGCTTTAGCCGTCAAAAAGATAAAAGAAATTGTGGCATTGACTGGATTTTGACGCAATATTTGAATTAAGGAATAGCCATCTAATCGAGGCATCATCACATCGCAAATAATCAGATCTGGCTGATATTGTTCAGCCATCTGTAAGCCGATTAATCCATCTTCTGCGGTCATCGTAGAGAATCCTTCTAGACCGAGAATTTGCTGAATCAGCTCTCGTAATAGAGGATCATCTTCAATTATCAAAATCTTATTCATTTGCTAAATTTTAATTATAGGTAATAATTTAGATTTTTAGTCAATGTTGATGCTTGATTATTAACAACACCTCATTTTCTATATTCGGGGAAAACGGATGGATAGTCAACTACTGTAATCTCAGGAATTACACAAAATTATTTTTGGGAACTTTACTGTAACTTTAATTAAAATTCAGTAAAATTGCAAAAACAACGGAAAACGGAGATTATCAGTGATTAGGCAAGGATTATAGGACTTAAGCAATGAATACCTCTGGTAAGGTGTGTCAGACTTAATAATGCGGTAACAATCAAAATATTTTCGACATCTGACGCACCCGACTAAATATGTCAGTTACGTAAGTTCTGGATTATAGTAATTTTCTCTGTCCTATTTTCTCAAACTCCTGCTAAAAGTTACTAAGATCAGAAGCGAGGTCAATTCAAAATTCATAAATCAACATGACATCAACATTACCAGAACCCTCTGCAAACGAATTACCCAACTGGGAAGAAGAATTGGACAGTGCCATTTTTACCTTTGAAGATATTCAGTCTGAACTCAACTATAAACAAGCCAAAACAGCGCTGAGAAATTTAGTTAATAATCTCGACCTCACTGTCCAAGAAAAATCTGGATTGGAGGCAGAAATTGCCGACCTAGAAATCATGCTCTTAAAATTAGAAAGTATGGTGGTGCAAATTGCTGCTTTTGGGATGGTGGGACGTGGTAAGTCTTCTTTGCTTAATGCTTTGGTTGGTGAATCAGTTTTTGAAACTGGCCCTTTGCATGGTGTTACCCGTACCGAACAAAAGGTGAATTGGAGAATTACAGAAGAAACAATTGGTAAAAAGGAAAAAGCTTTGCGAGTGACTTTAGGTACTAGTAGTCAGTCCCAAGTTGAATTAATTGATACTCCTGGATTAGATGAAGTTGATGGGGAAACCCGTGCGGTGTTGGCTGAACAGATAGCAAAACAAGCAGATTTAATTTTGTTTGTGATTACTGCTGATATCACAAAGATGGAACATGAGGCGCTTTCTCAACTGCGGGAAGCTGGTAAACCGATTATTTTGGTGTTTAATAAAGTTGACCAATACCCAGAAGCTGACAGGATGGCAATTTACCACAAAATCCGGGATGAGAGGGTGCGTGAACTGGTTTCACCGGATGAGATTGTGATGTCTGCGGCTTCACCTTTGGTAAAAACGGCAGTGCGTCGTGCTGATGGGACTAGGGGCGTACAATTGCGTTCAGGTGATGCTCAAGTTGATGAATTAAAGTTGAAAATTTTAGAGATTCTCCAACGTGAGGGTAAAGCATTAGTGGCTTTGAATTCGATGCTTTATGCTGATACGGTGAATGAGCAGGTTGTGCAGCGAAAATTGATGATTAGGGAAGAGAATGCGAATCAGTTGATTTGGAAAGCGGTGATGACTAAAGCAGTTGCGATCGCACTCAATCCTGTGACTGTAGTTGATATACTTAGTGGTGTAGTTATTGATATTGCTTTAATTCTCGGTTTATCTAAACTTTACGGCATCCCTATGACCGAAAGCGGTGCTGTGCAGTTGCTACAAAAAATTGCCCTGAGTATGGGCGGTATCGGTGCGAGTGAACTACTAGCAAATTTAGGTTTGAGTGGTCTAAAAAGTTTATTGGGTATCTCTGCATCAGCTACAGCCGGAATTGCCCTAGCCCCATATTTATCAGTAGCCATAACTCAAGGAGGAGTAGCTGGAGTGTCGTCTTATGGCATTGGACAAGTCACTAAAGCTTATTTAGCTAATGGGGCAACTTGGGGGGCAGAAGGGCCAAAAGCGGTAGTTAGTCAAATTTTGGCAACTTTGGATGAAACTTCAATTCTCAACCGGATCAAAGATGAGTTGTTAACAAAGGTGAAAGTTAGGAGAAGGTAGATGACCAGCATTTGATCAGATTTGGAGATGCGATCGCTTCAATTAATTATGGCGTTGAATATGTAGCCAATGCTGATAATACCAACGGTCATTAACCCGACAAATACGGCTAATAATTGGGGTCTTAGCACTTTTTTGAGAATCACCATTTCCGGAAGAGATAGTGCTGTTACCGCCATCGTGAAGGCTAAAACTGTACCCATAGGCATTCCTTTATTTACCAAAGCTTCAGTAATTGGCATTACACCCGCGATATTTGCATAGAGTGGAACACCCAAAATTACCGCGATCGGCACTGCAAAAGGATTATTCGCGCCTGCATATTGGGTAATAAAATCTGTCGGCACATAACCATGAATCCCTGCACCAATCGCAATTCCACCCACTACATAGAGCCAAACCGATCGCACAATTTCACTGGATTGGAATCTTCCTTGCTCAAATCTTTGTCCCCACGTTAACGCCACTGGTTCTAGGGTGTCTTCACCTTCTAGAGGTATTGCTTGACGAGATTTTTGCAGTTCCCAAACAAATGGTTCTACCCATTTTTCTAATTTCAGGAGTCCGATGATATATCCAGAAGCGATCGCTAAACCCACGCCAAAGCCAATGTAGATCAGCGTCACCTTCAACCCAAACAATCCCCAGAGAAGGATAACAGCAACCTCATTTACCATTGGTGCTGCCATCAAATAAGAAAAAGTCACACCTAAAGGTACACCTGCTTCTAAAAAGCCGATAAACAAAGGAACCGCAGAACAAGAACAGAATGGTGTAACTATTCCCACCATTGCTGCCAAAATATTTCCTGCAAAAGTGCGCTTTCCTTCTAGCAAAGAGCGAACGCGCTCTGGTTCTAAAAAGCTTTGAAATGTCCCAACAATAAAGCTAATTACAATCAGTAATGTTAAGACTTTTGGCACATCATAAAGAAAGAAGTGCAGACTTGATCCTAAATGCGATGAAATCGACAAGCCCAAGAGTTGGGTAACGATCTGGGTTGCTAACCAATCAAACGGATAAAACGGATCGAACATCAATTTGCCTCTTTAACGCTGCAATAGGGGCTGAATTTGTTCGGGACTGATGACTTGACCTTTGCTGACAACTTTGCCATTGATTGTCATAGCGGGAGTAGACATCACACCTCGTTTAGCAATTTCGATTGGGTCGGTAATGTGCAGAACTTCAGCAGTTAAATTCAGATTTGCCACAGCTTCTTGAGCGTTTGCCTCTAACTGTTGGCATTTTTTGCAGCCTGTACCCAAAATTTCAATCTTGATAGCATTCATGACATAACTCCTTTTTTGTATTCTCTAATTCAGCTTAGTTAACTGCCAGATTCTCTTTTTCGTTTTTCTCAAAGTAAGTATGACTCCATAGCAATTTAGTAAACTAATGCTAAATCCTATACCAAGATATAAAGTGAGAGTCTAGACCAACAAGTTGAGGAACTTGTGAGGGATATTAAACATGGCTTTCTGGTTCTCAATGGCATGGATAATCTTGATCGCCTGTTTCGATTGTAAGGTTGAGTTATCAATGTCAAAATGAGCATAAAGTGCTTAACAGGTGTTGGTGAGCGATCGCTGTTGCTCACTGTGCAAACTCATAGTTAATCTCTGCAATCTTTCCTTGGAAATAGAGCCGAGTGCCTTCTGGATGCTCCCATCCCACTTCACCTTCCAAGGGAATAAGCATCCCATTCTGAACTGTATAGTTCCAAAACCTGCCATTCCAGGGCATGGCAGTCAGCTTGTCACCATCCATTCGATAACGAGCCTCAGCCCGAATAGTAGAGATAGCACCTTCAGCATTAAACTGAAATACAAGGGAGACTGTGGTTGTACCGTTGGTCAGAGTACCACGAGCGGAAGTGTCATCAATCGCTTCCCAGGATACGCCCTGGCTGGGTAATAGGGCGGTGGGATACCAAACTGCCTCAGCAAATAACCTTAACAATTCACCTTGATTTAATTCAGGTGTAACGCTCATTTTCATAACAGTGAAAAGACCGAGCAATGATGCGTGCAAATTGCCCTCTCCTAACAGATATGTATCATGGACAAATGCATTTAGTCCTGGAGCCATTTGGATACGTGCATCCCAATCAAAACCCAGACGTTGAGTAATTACAAATTGGGTGGCGGTAAATGGACTCCACTTGGCTTCAGTTTCACTCAAATTAAACTGTCCTTGCTGAGAGAATTTGACCGCAGCCACAATTGCTTGTCCATCCTTGAGTACTGTCCGAAAGAATCTTTGTACGGGGGCTGGCAAGCCTTCAATTTCTTTTTGATCGTAGATTTGGGGCTTAATTGTCCGCCGTCCATTTGTTAATTTGGCGCGTAATTTATCAGTATCCAACTGCCACCGATAACCACCATAAATGGCAGCAATTACAAGGCAGACTATAATAAAAATACCTGTATTTGCAATCCATTTTATCCACATAATACTTACCTATATTTGTTAATTCAATTATCAATAAATGAATTAGCTAACGTTTCTTGACTGACCCCACGCCCCGCCCAGATTCCCGGACTTGAGGAGAGCC
Source organism: Anabaena sp. WFMT (assembly GCF_051781005.1). Lineage (NCBI taxonomy): Bacteria > Bacillati > Cyanobacteriota > Cyanophyceae > Nostocales > Nostocaceae > Anabaena > Anabaena sp. WFMT. The sequence continues at coordinate 255,198 of NZ_JBPWOA010000016.1, forward strand.
AATATACTCTACTGAACCCACACCGGATACAGTCGCATCCAACTGCTCACTCACATTAACCACCGCACTCCCCACGCCGCTGTGGCGAACCGTAGCTTGCTTAGTCTTGAAATTCTCACCTTGGAAACTTCCAACCCCGGAAAGATCGAGTTCCAGCACATCAACACTGCCAGCGATCGCTAGGCTAACCACCCCATCAAGGGAAACTGACAACCGTTTACCTTGGATATCCTTGACTTCAATACTACCAACACCATCTATATTCAAGCTCTCTAGGCTCTTCACCTCCACAACGAACTCAATGGGCTTGGTGGGATTCATATTGGTATCTTTCATGATGGTGAGATACAGAACATTGTCAGCTACACGACTTTCTAGCAACGGCAGAATGTTGTCGTCGGCGGTAATCGTGAGAGACTCTTTTCCTGTTTGCTGTATCGTGATTTTGCCGATGGATTTACTAGAAATAGATGAGAATCCAGCCACCTCTCTAGATTCAGTCTTCGCTATTCCAGAGCCTCTCAGCCCACCCAAACTGAGAGAGCAACCTGTTAACAGGCTCAAAGCTGTTAAACACGCAACCAAACCGTATAGCTTCGATCTCATTGTTTTGCCTGCTATATAAATCCTGATTCGTTCACTTTTCATCCAAAAGATTTCTGGAAAGCTTCTGGCTTAACACGAGGCGATTCTTGTATTTCGTATAAGCAAAGTAACTAGCAATAATCATCAGAAATCCTGGAGCTGCAAGCCATAACCAGAAACCAGGAAGTAACTTAGTTAATAGAAGATGACTATAGGGATTACTACCATTGGGTAAAGTCAGCCAGTATGCTGATATTGTTCCTGTAAAGCCGACAATAATTGCAATAAAAGCAGAAACTATTGAGAATTTGTATTTTTTCTGTACAAACAATTTACAGGAAAACCAATAAAGGGGATTGGCTAACCAGCCAATAGCTGGAATTTGAAGAAAGAATAATCCAAGTAGTCCCCAAATTGTAACTTCAGCCCCCTTCATAACAGAAATAAAACTTGTCTGCTTTGTCTGGTTATCAACTATATCAAAAGCAAGTGCTGGCAAGCTAAGTGCTATTATGTAGAGCAATAGAGATATTCCCAATACAACCAAGCGTTTATCAAATAAAAGTGGTTTTTTCATGGGGTGCATTTTGATGGCAATCGCATCTTTTCATTAATGCTTGCATTTCTAACACCAGGATTGTTCTCCTGGAGGATTGTGTAGTAACTCCCGAATATTGGCTTCGATGACCCGGTAGCCCACATTGCCGTTGAGTCTCTGTCTTCCTTCGTTAAAAATCAGAGTGGGGCTGACTGTAACCGTATGTTCTTTGACTAATTCCAAATCCTTGGATAGCTGGGCATAAGCCTCACCACTATCGATCTGAGCTTCAATAGCAGCGATCGGCAGTCTTAACTCCTCCGCAATTCCAAATTGTACCTTACGATCAGAAATGTTTGCCAGTTGGGTAAAAAAAGCCTCCCGAAATGCCCAGGTTGCTTTTTCAAATCCCTGTTGATCTCCCTCTACCAAACCTTTCGTTTCTAGTAGTTGAATCGCATGGAGAAACAAATGACAGGATGTGGATGAAGGCGGTGTAACGTTAGTCCAAATATCAGGATGAACGGTGATGTGATCGAACTTTTTCGCAACTTCCTGGACATGATGGCTGTATCCTGGCAAACCACCGCGTTCGCGCCATCGGTTCTCCAGCTTTTCACGAGCAACACCAAAGACGGGGACAAAGTGCTGTGCGATCAGAATCTTGTCTTCAAAGGTTGTTTTCAACTCATCCAAACGAACCTGGGCAATATAAGCCCAAATGCAAAGAATATCGGAAAAGTAAAAAATACGAATGGGTTCCATATCACCTTATCCTTATACCCACCAGGGCTTTTTTCCAGTGCGGGGATCAGTTTCTATCCACGGCGAGATTAAAATGCTGTTGTCGATGACTGCAACCTGGACAATTTTCAGCGGTAGAGGAGCCGGACCACGCACCACTGACCCATCAGGGGCATAGCGGGAACCATGACAGGGACATTGAAACTGCTCATCCAGGGGATTCCAGGGAAAGGTACAACCGAGGTGAGTGCAGTTATCGACAAGCCCGATATGATCCAGGGTGTGATCTTCTTTGACAACCAGATAGGTGGGTTCTCCTGCCAAACCAGCAACTAGGGCGCGGGTTTCTGGCGGTTCAGCCAAGATTTGCGAGGCTGGGATTTGATTCCCTAAAATATCTTTAGCAAGAATAGCACCTCCCGCTCCTGTTTTTTCTGCTGGAGCAATGAAAAACTTTCCCAGCGGATAGAGTGCGGAACCTGCGGTTACAGCAACAGCGGCTCCAGTAAGAAAGTTGAGAAGTTGCCGCCGTGATAGGGATGGACTTTCGATGGGAATACTATTGTCCATGTATGGATCTCCTTAAGAGCAGATGAGTGAATTCTTCTAAAGTTGCTCGTTGATCTGGCTGGTACGAATTCCCAGGAGGCTATAAATACCGCAAAATCCTACTAAAGCTGTTACCAGCAATACGCTACCTGCGAAGACAAGAATCATACCCAATCCTGTACTGCCGTAAGGGAATATTCCTATATAAAACAATGCCGAAGCCAACAACAGACGGATCAGGCGATCTAACGAACCAACATTCGTTTTCATAACTGTAATCTCCGATATTGAATGCATTACAAAAACCTTGGTGCAATAATGCAAGAAGCGACTCTCAAGGTATTGCAATACTTTTCTTGTAACTGTCTTTAATATAACAAGTTAGTTATGACAATCCATCTATCTGAATTGTGAGAATAAATGATGTTTGTTCAAGAGCGTTTCCACAAAATCTGTCTGAAGACTGACTGGGGATTTCTAAATACTATATCTCATGAATGACTGGGGATTTATACATACTATGGCAAACTAAATTAAGTATAAGCAACTACTTAGGATATCAAAGTTATGAGCATGGAAAGTTTAGCGGCTTTCAAACCCTATCTCAGCTTTTTCCACCCTGTTACTATGTGGATATTGCTGGTCGTTGCGCTCTATGCCATGTACCTGGGTGTGCAAGTCCGACGGACGAGGCTGGCAGATGGAGATATCAAGAAAGAATTGGTGAAGGGTCGGTTCGCCATCCGGCATCACCAAATTGGCTCCATCCTCCTGGCGCTGATGGTAACGGGTGCGATCGGGGGAATCACTGTTACCTATCTCAACAGTGGCAAGATTGTGATTGGCCCCCCATCTGTTTGCTGGCTTAGGGATGGTGGGGTTAATTTCTACTTCTGCGGCGTTGGTTCCCTTCATGCAGAAGCATGACTGGGTTCGCAGCATCCACGTTTCGCTGAACCTGATTCTGTTGGGATTGTTTGGCTGGCAAGCTGTGACAGGAGTGCAAATTGTGCAAAAGATTTTGAGCCAAATGATAAAGAACGGTGCAGCGTAAGTAGGGTTTGCTGAAAAAGATTTTTGTCGGCATCCAATATGAATCGTTATTAATCTGCGATGGCGTATCGCGCTCAGTTATATTCAAAACAGTTAAAAAATTAACTTTTTCAAACAATATTGATCGTTTTATTCCATAAGGTAGGGGTTGAGCAATGCTAAACCCCTACGACAAGTTTAGGTTTTTTCGTAATCTTGTAAAAGTTCAAATTTCAGGCATCTGAAGCATAATTTAGATGGAAAAATTACTGCCTATTTTGGTATTGTTTCTCAGTCTTTCCTGCCTCATTTCACACAGTTATGATTTGGCGATTGCCTCTCCTGCTGCTTGCCAACCTGCAAAGCTAGGTGGAAAACCCTGCACATTCTCATAACCCTCAAGGTGCAGCGTCATTACCCCCATTGCGGAGCGATAACCGGAAGAACAGTACAGCACCACTTCGCTATCATGCGGAATTTGATCCAGATTATGAGTCAGGGTTCGGAGGGGAATATTGATCGCGTTCGGTATATGTCCAGACTTATACTCAGAGGGTTCTCTCACATCCACCAACAGGGTTTGAGGGTTCTTTAATAGGTTTTTTAACCCTTCCACACTGGCGATCGTGTAATAGCCTGGTGGAATTGATGTCAGAAAGCGATCGACTCCTGATTGCAGATTCGGTGAAACTGCTGCAAACTCTACTCCCAATGTAGATGGAAGGAAGGAAGCAGCAGAGATGGAAGGTTGTCCAAGGCTAAAAAAGAGGTAGATCGATAATGTGAGTCCGAGCAGAATTGTTGAGAACAAATTTTTGAACAGCATATATTTTCTTGGATTTTTAGGTTGAGTTTATTTATGCTTATCTATTTATTGAATTTTCAACGCCATAAGACCAACAAGTACAAGGAAACCTAATGTTCTACGAAAGTAATTAACGCCTTGAAATAATTCTTCCCAAGCCCAAGTAAATAACGCGCCAAAAGCTAATAAATCCAATCCTGTATTAATTTTACCTGTTGTAAAAATTATCTTTAATAAACTAGCTACAATCCAGAAAATGAGTGGTAGATTTGGCATCTGAGCTAGAACTATTTTGCCTTCACTGTCTCGAAACACTTGATTTAACAATGTATTCTCCATTAAATCACTCTCTTACAATAAAAGGGTCAGTCCCACAATACCATCCAGGTAGATTTGTCATAGTGTTTGTTACTAAGTGTTTTCGATATTGCGATCGCTCTGACTTGCAAACCAGTCAGAGTTTTCTTAGTTAAAACAGTTATTAGACAATACGTCGCCCTATAAATAAGTTGTAGACAATGCCAATCAGCGCCAAAACTAAAAGCAGGTGAATTAAGCTGCCGCCAATGTGAATTGAGAATCCTAACAACCAGAGAATGAAAAGCACAACAACAGCAGTCCAGATGAGATTCAACATATTTTCCTTTTTTATTCAGATATAAAGTGATGAAAATTCATTACTTTTTTGAGATGATGTCTCTGAAAGCCAAATTGAGGAAGCGAAGATCAACCTATAAATTCCCAAAACGTCTATTCTATAATTAATTCTTTCTTTACTCAACCTTCTAATTCTAGAATTAAAATATTTAAATATCATCTATAGCTAGAAACAGTTTTGATTGGGATGTTATCTATAATTAGACATACATCAGTGAATTATGAACATAAATTCGGGCGGGTAAAAATTGGCTTGCTCAAGGCTATTTTTTTATCAAAGTAAGAAAAAATTTACAATATTATAATTTCAGTGAAAATAAACATAACTATATTGAGAAGGATAAAGGGTGAGAAGAAAGGTTTTCCCCTTTTTCCCTTACCCTCTACATAGTTCGGTTTAATCACGCCTACTTACTTGTTTAATAAGCCTACTCAGAGAGTATTTCTAACTCAATGAATGTCAAAGTTATTTTGTGATAAGCTCTAACTCTTTCAAACGTCTCAACGGTTGAGGTATCCCGGTTCTTACCGACTGCTGACTCCATCAGTCGTGCGTCCGCTCATTTCACTTTCGTGGATGCGGTAGATTGCAATTACTTCTGCACGTCCCCAAGAGTCAATCCACGTTCGATTGATCGCCGGAGAAAGGGTTGCATTGCGCTCTTTGATGAATTGTATAGCGTTGTCAATTTCTTGCTGCTCTGTGAGGCGCTCGGCTCGACCATTAACAATCACGCTGCGCCAATGGAGTGGATTTTGAATTTCTTCCACCTGTAGGCAGATTTCTGGATTCGCATCTATGTCATGAGTTTTCATGCCGACCGTTGTAAACAAGTAGATGTCGGAATCTTTGAGATAATAATACATTGGCATTACGTAGGGTTTGCCTTCGTGTACGCAGCCAAGATGACCGTATCCTACTTGATGTAGCAGTTCGTGTATTTCTTTTTGTCCCATTTCGTCGATATCTAACATTATTATTCTCCTAAAGATTCAGTTGATTGTAGAATTAGCCATCTCAAACTGATAAGCTACCGCGCTTTCGTAATTCATCAGCCATGAGTATCAATGGTGGACAAAGGAGCAGCATTAACCATTGCACGGGAGCTAAGGGTGCGGTTGCAAAGATTTTTTGCAAAGGTGCGACATAGATAATAGATAGAATCAGCGCCCACTCAACAGCGATACCTAACCAAATCAAACGGTTGCTAAAAAAGCCCAAGTGAAAAATTGAGACACGCTCACTGCGGCAGGCAAAAACGTTACCATCCTGACAAGCAACGATCGCTGCCAGTGTCACAGTTGTGGCTTGATGATAAATTGCCATCTGGGTTGCAGTCGCCGAGTGCGCCAGAATAGCTGAATTTATCGCTTGCAACTCGGTAATTCCGTAGCCATTTGCCCACCAAACCAGCAGAAAACCGATCATTCCTGCCAAGCCTTCCAGTAACCCTAAAAAGCAATAAGCACGCAGCAGTAACGACTTATCCAGTAAGGGTTTCGACTTTTTGCGGGGTGGTTGTAGTAAGATGCCTGCTTCCGGTTGTTCTGCACCCAAAGCTAGGGCAGGAAGCATATCTGTACCCAAATCAATCGCTAGAATTTGCAGAATTACCAAAGCTGGGGGAATCTTTAAAAAGACCATTGCCAGAAAGGGGATAAATTCTGCCATGTTGGATGAGAGGATGTAGGTGATAAACTTTCTAATATTTTGATATACAGCCCGTCCCTGTTCGATCGCACTGACGATGGTGGCAAAGTTATCATCAATCAGCACGATATCAGCGGCTTCCCGCGCCACATCTGTACCACTCATCCCCATCGCAATGCCAATATTGGCGGCTCTCAAAGCTGGAGCATCATTCACACCATCACCCGTTACGGCGACGATATGACCCATTGCAATGTAAGCTTGAACCAGTCTTAACTTCTGTTCCGGCATCACCCGCGCAAAGACTAACCCGGATTTTTGATGTAAGATTTGACGCAGTTGGGCATCTGAGAGATGTCCCATATCTTCACCTGTAACCACCCTAGCTTTACCATTCACTAAACCAATTTTACGAGCGATCGCTTCGGCTGTGAGTCCATAATCCCCCGTTACCATCGTTACTTGGATACCCGCTTGATGGCATTTAGCGATCGCATCTGCAACTTCTGGCCTAGGCGGGTCAATCATTGCCACTAAACCAACGAAAATCAGATTTTGCTCTAGTTCCTGGGCATTTTGTGGCTGAATTTCCTGCTTCTGCTGGGTAGCAACTCCCAAAACTCGATAACCCCGACTGGCAAAAGCATCATTAGCGGTAGTCACTTCCGCCCTTTCTGCTGCTGATAATTCTTCTATCTGCCCATCTTTAAGAATTTGTTGACAGTGTTGCAGTACATCCAATGGTGATCCCTTGGTAAAAATTAGATAGGGAGCCGTGAGCGGTTTGGACTCCAACTCTAAACCTGAATCCTCCCCAGTTCTTTCTAGGACGACACTCATCATCCGACGGCGGGAATCAAAGGGAATTTCCTGTTTTCTGGGAAGTTGATGCTGTAGTTCTTCCAGATTCAATCCCTTTTTTAGCGCCACTACCAACAGTGCGGCTTCGGTAGGATCGCCAATTTCTTGCCACTGACTAGAACCTGCTGGATGGTTCAGACGAGCATTGCAACATAGAGCCGATCCTGCCAACAGTAGCTTTACCTGTGACTCCTGGCGTGGATTTTTGACTCGTATCTCTCCGTTTGGTTCGTAACCTGCTCCCGTGACTTCAATCTCATCTGTGGGAATCCAGAGTTGGCGCACTGTCATCTCATTTTTGGTCAGTGTCCCGGTTTTGTCTGTACAGATGACAGTTGTTGCACTCAATGTTTCCACTGCCGAAAGACGACGCACCAAAGCATTACGTTTAGCCATGCGTTTGACACCAATTGCCAATGCCAGGGTAACTGTGGGTAGCAGTCCTTCTGGGACAAAGGCCACAATAATGCCGATCGCAAAAATGAAGCTTTCTTTGGTTCCCATCCCCACCAATAGATGAGTCAGCAAAAACACCAAAATACCCATTCCCAGAGCGATCGCTGTGATGATATGCACGACTCTGTTGATTTGCACTTCCAGGGTGCTGGGTTCTCGCTTCAAGTTTGCAGTTAGATGGGCAACTTGACCAAATTCTGTTTGAGTTCCTGTAGCATAAACAACCGCTAAACCACGCCCAGCCGAAACCGTAGAACCCGCAAAGATGAGATTGCTGGCTTCAGAAGCACGCATCTTTTCCGTGACCACAGGTTCGGCATTTCTCGCCACCGGTAGCGATTCTCCAGTCAGCACCGAGACATCAACATACAAAGACTGGGCGGAAACCAATCTGGCATCGGCGGAAATGCGATCGCCCTCTTCCAACTCCATCACATCTCCCGGCACCATTTCCCTGACAGCAATCTCACAGAGTGTCCCATCTCGATAGACTTTAGCCTTAGCGGGCAACATTTTATTAAGTGCTGCTAACGCTTGTTCAGCCTGGAATTCTTGCCAAAAACTAAACCCCGCATTAATCCAGATTACTGCCCAAATTGCCCAACCGAGTTCAGGTGTACCGGAGATAAAAGCCAGCGTCCCTGCAACCCAAAGTAAGAGTGCCATGAAATGGGTTAGCTGGTCTGTGAAGCGGAGAAATAGAGAGCGTCGGGCAGGTTCGGGCAGTTCATTAAACCCGTAATGCTTGATTCTGATTGCGGTTTCTGCCTCGGAAAGTCCCTGTGACGAAGTTGACAGAGTTTCGTAGACTTCCTGAGTTGATAGTGTCCAAACAGGTGAATGAGATACCATAGAGAATCAACAAGTTGCCTGTCATAGATTTGCAGTTGGACGGTTAACCAAATAATTACGAATTATTTTAACTGCTGACTCCATCAGTGGTTCGTCCACTCATCTCCTAGGATGGATATAGTAAGGGACTCGCAAATAAAAATATCCAAAAATTTCTTGAAAAATTTCTTTTGGTGCGGGCATCCTGCCCGCTAATCATTGATACAGCCTATGATGGTTTTTGAGACTTCACCCTCTAGCTAAAGTTAGAAAAAACTACTTAACTAGGTTGATTTTGGGCATTTTTCAGGAAAGGATGATATTTATCCCCTGCGTCAGTCCTGATGATGATATTTTGGGAAATATTTGATTTTTTAGAAGTCCCTAACTGATTTTCCTATTCCTTATTGCCTGTTTCCTTGAAAGAAGCTAACCATTCTCTCATTTGTTCTTGGGCTACATCACGGCCACCTAAACCAAATGCTAAGGCAATAGCGACTGCGATCGCACCAAATAACAACCCAAAGGCTAAATTCACGATATCAGGAGCAACGCCAATCTGTTGCAGTGCCATTGCTGAAACTAAGGCAATGATAGAAATCCGCGCTACTTGAGCCAAAACTCTGGCTTGGGAATTTCCAGAACTGCTAATAATGCTAAAAGCCAGATTTGCCAAAAACAACCCAATCGCAAATACTATCAATCCCGCTAAAATTCGTCCCAAGATAATGACAATACCTGTCACTAATGATGTCAGTGCGGGAATATTTAAAATATTCACAGCTGCCACAGTTGCAAACAGCATGATCCCAACTAAGACGATAATTCCAGCTACTTCTGATGGAGTGCGCGTTGGGGCTGTGGATGCTGTGGGTTGTTCGGAATAAACTGCTTGCTGGTTGAGTGATGGCAAACCCAGGATAGTGAAAATGTTGTTAAAGCCTAAGCTGGTGAGGATAGTTGTCACCAACTCTGAGACAAACCTACCGAGAAAATAGGCAACAATTAAAATTCCGGCTGCGGTGAAAATGCTGGGTAAAGTATTGAGAACCTGTTGCAGCATGACAATTGCTGGTGCAGAAATCGCCTCAATTTTTAGAGCATTGAGTGATGCGATCGCTACAGGAATCAAAATCAAAATATAGACAATTGTGCCGATGATCTTTGATAAAGACTGCACCCCCGCAGCGGGAGACAGTCCAAACCGACTCCCTACATGATCAATTCCCGTTGTACGTAATAAATTTGTGACAATCCGCTGCACTATATTGGCCACAAACCAGCCAACTGTAGCAATGAGAATTGCCGCTAAAATGTTGGGTAGAACTGAAAGAATCTCTGTAGTTAAAGCTTGTACTGGTAGTAGTGCCTCCTGAAGTCCCAAAGTCTCCAGAAGTAAACCCAGAAACAATAAAAAGATGAACCAATACAAAGCATTACCAATAGTCTCACTGAGAGACAATTGATTCGTGCTGGGTGTACCATCTTGGGTTTCTTGACTTAGACGCTCATCAAATCGTAACGTCCGTAATGTCCGAATAGTCAACAACTTGACGATAGTTGCTAAGAACCAAGCCACACCCAAAATTATGCCGGCACCAACCACCTGGGGCAAAAAGCCAATCAGTTGATTGAGGAAATTATTCAGTGGTTGAGAGGCTACTTCTAGACCTAAACTCTGTAAAACAGCCACTACTGTCAACAGAAATATACTCCAAAAGACCAGCCCAGAGATTAGTTTCTCAATCTGGGGAGCATCTTGACTACCAGTGATTCCAGCAGCAATTCGGTTATCTATGTTTGTGCGATTGAGGATTTTTTCTATGGCTTTGGATGCGATCGCTGCAATCAGCCAACCAACTAACAAAATCACAGCCGAACCGAGTAAACGGGGAGTAAACAGAATTAGCTGTTCGACAACTCCTTGAACATCTGCAACTCCTTTACTGACTTCTGATGTCTGAGTTTGCAAGCTTGACGATTGTGCTAAAAATTGCTGCACCCGGTTCGACAAACCAACTGCTGTCAACTGGGTTATTCCTTGCCAAGTTGTGTTCATGGTTTTTCGATATTTTAAGTTTTCGTTGAATACACTGAAAAATGTTTACAGTATCAATTGCCAACTGCAATTGTTAACTTCCGTAAATCCACTACTATTTACTTATCTATTTACCAGTAAGTGCATAAATTGGGATTTATATCAAGTATATTTGCTGGATTTTCTGAATTAATTTCTAATAGACATCAACCGAATTTAAATATGCATGACCCAGAACCCTTGTAGAGACGTTCCATCGGTAGGGATTCTTGGATATACATTCTTTTTCGCAGATGTCTAATTGAGTCGAGGTAATGATTGTAAAAAAAGGCATCATTTTTGTGAACTACACAGTAAATATTCTGAACCTATGACACCATACAAGAATCAGCGTCTAAAACGAAACGTCTAAAAGATAGATTTATTTCCTTTAGGCATTACTGGTAAATGCGATAATAAATGCATATTTAAGCTGAAAAATCATGAAATTTGTCGGCATTGATTTTGGCTGGAAATCCCAACCCAGTGGACTATGCTGCTTAGAATTAATAGATGAAAAACTCCAACTACTGGATTTAGATCGCCAAGAAGCGATTGCAGACATCCTCACTTGGATAGATAAAACTGTACAAGCAGATGAAGCTGCTATCATAGCCGTAGATGCACCCACCCTGATCCCCAATTCTACAGGGAGTCGTTTACCAGATAAACTGAGTCATAAATACTTTGGTAAATATCACGCTGGCTGTTATCCCGCTAACCAAAACTTACCATTTGCCGAACGGACAATCAACTTTGGTTTAGAATTAGAAGCACGCGGTTTTGCACACGCACCAAGCATCGAACCTCAAAAACCCAACAGATATCAAATCGAAGTTTTCCCCCACCCAGCCATAGTAAATCTATTTAAATTAGAACGCATCCTCAAATACAAAAAAGGACGAATTAGCGATCGCCGTTCAGAACTAATCAAACTATATAACTACATCCTCAATATTCTCCCTTCACTTTCTCCTCCTCTGCGTTCTCTGCGCCTCTGCGGTTCGTTTCCTTCCGAAATACCCTATACAGGTGCAGCACTCAAAGAAACAGAAGATAAACTAGATAGCCTAATTTGTGCTTATGTAGCTGCTTACTGGTGGTATTGGGGAGAAAAACGTAACCTAGTATTAGGAGATTTAACCACAGGTTATATAGTTGTACCGGAGAGAATTGGTAGCTGAATTTTTTAGATATTTAAAATATTAATAGTGTCAGTTGCTAGTTAGGGAATTTGTCTGAATCAGGATATCCAGGATTAAAGGATTTACAGGATGAAAAGAATTTTTATTTTTGTATGATAGTCATTTTAATTTCTTCTCATCAGGTAAAAGATACAAACCAGGTGGTGTATTTTCATCAGGCAAAATATCTTTACTACTTTTGACATTTTCACTTTCACATAAAACGGCAAAAGATTGTAAACTATCTAATCTGGCTAAAAGTTCGCTCAGGGTATCTAAATATTCAGCTATAGCTATTTGCCGATGTGTCCAGATTTTATCCCATTTTCCACTATAGGACATTTCAAATTCGACATCTATATTAGTTTTTTTCCGGCGGATATCTTCAGGTGATAATGTAGAATCTTGGGGACAAATTTGGGTGATTCTTTCTACTCGTTCCGGTGTAATATAGTCTTGAAAACGAGAATGTGTAAAACGATAAGTTGTAGATAAATAAGGGTTTTCATTTGTAATTAATTGAGTTGCCCAGTTTTGGGCTATTTGTTGAAATTTATCTAGTTCTATGGTTAATAATTCTCTCGCTTCTTGATGTTGTCCAATTTCTAATAATAAGTTAGCTTCTGTTGCTGTCGCTACTGCCCAACCTTGAATAGCAATATCTGTATTTAGCATTAATTCCGCGTCTAATGCTGGGTTAATTTGTAAGGCTTGATTTGATAAAAATAATCGTACTCTGTTAGCAACTTTTAAACATTCTCTTGGTGATTCGTTGGAGAATAGTTTTCTGTCGTTTAATTCGGCATTTAATGAGGCAATTTCTTTTATTATCATTGCTTGTTGAATATGAGAAATTGCTTTGGCTAAATTTTGTTGTTTTTGACGATTATATTCTACTAAAAGATATAAATAGGCAAGTTGTCCAGAAATTATATCTAAATTATTTTCAACTCTATTTAAACTTACTTCTACTCTGTTAAAACCTTGGGTTAATTTATTTTCAATTCTATTTAAGCCAGATTCTAATCGTTCAAATCCTGCTTCCATTGACTGTTGGATTTGACCTAATTTTTTTTGAATTTGATGTAATTTGTAACCCATGTAAGCAAAACCAGCAATACTTACTCCCAGGTTTAAAACACTTGCACCAGCAGCTATTTGAGTTAATCCCATCACTGATGATAAGGTTTTTTCTATTCCCATTAATTTATGATAGGTTAATCCATGACCTACGACATCTATTCCTCCTAAGATGGGGGAAAATCCAATATTAACTAATTTGTTAGTTAGTCCTGGAGTTTCTGCCAAATGGCGAACTATTTGACCTGCTTTTTCTGTACCAACAGCCCAGCGAATAACGCTACCATAGCGTTGCATTGAACCATTTAATAAACATTGGATAATTTCTGGACTATTTAATAAAAGAGTAGTATCAATTAACATTATATTATCTCCTAATTTTAACGATTATAAACTGCAAAATCTCCGTAGGCTTCCATTTGCAGTCTAGATGATATTTCAAAATTAACTGTTAAATCACCTAATTTACGAAAAGCATCATATCTATCAAGTTGATTAACATTAGGTTGAAAAGCTGGATCAATTCGTTTTAGTTCAATATAGACTAAACAAATATCATATTCTGATTGTTGTTCAGGATATATTTGATAACGGCTAATATTAGATTTTATTTGTTGATAATCTGCGTCTGAACCCGTCCATAAATATTTGGTTAGTTCATAAAGTTTTTCTCCATCAATAACGTCAATTTGTCTTTTTGCTGATAGTGAGTTGAGAAAATCTATTTGTGAGGCTGAAATTACTAAAACTAAAAATTGTCTAGTAATTCTTTGTACTGGAGAAGATGGAGGATTAGAAACAGATTCAGGTGGTCTTATTTCTGGTTTATTTGTTTCTTGTTGTGGTTCTTTTTTGTGGTTAATTATGTAAACCCAATAACCAACTGCTACAGTAACAAAGCCGATAAGTACAATGATTTTCATGTTGTCACTCCTTATAGACATCTGATATAAAAATGAATTAATATGATTATAGAAATCATTTTTCGTCTTAAAAATTGTTGGTAAATCACCCAATGGACTTGGTAATTTAAAAGTTTTTTCCTTCGTTGTACTTTCTGTTTTTAGATATTCAGTGAGTTCTATCACTGCATCTAATTGAGAATTTTTAAGAATAAAGTTAGTTATATTTTCATGTTCAGATATTTTCAATTTAATAGTCCAATATTGAACAGCATAATATAACTTTAGATTAAAAGGGATATTCTGTAACGGACGGTTATATCTTCTTTGTAGTTCGTAACTAACTTGATCAGAAACTTCTTCTAGTAGTTGAATAAAACTCATGATGTGTTAATCATCAAAATTGTATAAAGAAAAAGATTATTGAGAGTGAGAACAGGATACTCTCACTGATTCTATCAAATCATAATTAAGATTCACTAAAATCTTCTTCTAATTTTTGACAAAGTGCATTTGCTTTATCTTTTTGTAATTCAAAATTTTGCCAAAATAGTTTTTCCTGTTCAAAGTTTTCCTCAATAATCCTTAACTGCTGTTCTAAAGCACGTTCAGCTAAATTAGTAATATCATTAACTGACTCCTCAAAGATGCTACTAACATAATCTAACCTTTGAAGAATCCAATCTAGTAAAATATCCCATAAACTACCTTTTCCTTTCTCAATTCCACTTGACCATTGTTTAGCCATTAAATCTGGAGATGGTAAAAACAATTCCACATATTCAACATCCGCAGTAATATCACGAGTTACTGTTTCTGTGTAATTACGTGTGACTGGTCTGCTTTTAGTTCTACTTTTTGTGCTTTTATAACACGAACCACTTTGATAGTATTCTGTGTAATTTTCATATTCTGTTTTAGTGCGTGTTTCATATTCTGTTTTTTGTCCAACAACCTCTTTTTTCTTAGTTTGGTTTTGTTTAATGTTATCTTCTAAATCAAAAAATTTCTCTGGTAAGGTTGGTAAATTCTGAGATAATTTCTTACGTAAATCACTAATTGCCGCTTGTTCAAGATTAATTGAAGATGCAAAAGTTTCTTCTGATAAACAGATTTTCAATCTTTTAACTTGTTCCTCAACTAATGATTCTAAAGCCTGTTCAAAATCTTTAGCTTTTCCTTGGAGAAAAAACTCTGCTCTTTTTGATATAGCCTCTCTCATACAGTGATATAACAATCTAACATGACGTTCATCATGTTCAAGTTCTTTCTTACCATTGTTATCATCAGCCCTAACACTTTTGAACAAATATTCTAATTGTGTAGAAAATTTACTCAGTCTGCGACTAACATTATCATAGGTTTTAGCAATGTCATCCGCTAATGTAGGTGATGTCACTTCCTGAAGTTTATCTCTTAATTCAAAAGCTCCTAAATTCTTCTTTAAAGAGTCACGAACTGGAACAACTAAAACTTTAGTTAAGTCACCTTCTACTTCGCTGACAGCATCAAAAATCAAAGAAAACCCTTTACGTCCTTTTTTTTCAGCATCTTGTTTAATCTTAATTCGAGCTTGAGGATCATCTGTTTTTAATCCTCCTATTAATTGTTCAATTTCTGAACTAAACTCTTTACCTATTTTATTGATATTTGCCTGTAAATCTTGACGAATTTTAGCTATTTTATTCTTTTCTAATTCAACTTGTTCCTGATTATAAATTTTTCGAGTTTGAGTCAGAACATCTAATACTTGTGATAAAGCAGAATAGTTTTCAAATACTTCTACTAATGCTGGAAATATTACTAACTTATCAAATGATTCTTCTACTCTAACCTGAAAACGTCGCCATAGTTCCTTACCACCACTCCATTCTAAAGAATGAATAAGGATTTTTAACATAGTTTCATCATCAATTATTTCATTATCTTCTACCTGATCTTCAACATCACGAAACCAATTTTTTAAATCTCTGTTTTCTTTTACATTTAATTTAATTACTCCAGCACAATCTTGAAACATAGCTTTCAATAATTGTGATCTTGTCTTTTGCTCAACTGTTGATGGTTCATTTAAAGCACCAGCACCCCAAGCACATTGGGCATAATATAAAAGACGAGCATTAAATGGTAAAACATCTGGCAGTTCAGGAAGTGATAAAACTTCTTTAATTTCTGCTCTTAACTTATTAATTCTCACATCTAAAGGTAAATCATCCGCACCACGTTGATCAACTCGATTTAAAATAAAAATCATCGAGTCTGTACGACCTTGTAAATATTCAACAACCTTTTTTAATTCTTCTAATAATCGTTTTCTATGACTATTATCTATCTGCATATAGTCCAAAGCAACTAAACTAAAAGCCTTATTAACTTGCTGTTGAATAGTTGCCAAATTAGCCCGATCTTGCACTGATTTTAAACCAGGTAAATCAATTAATTCTACTCCTATTCCTGGAGGTAAACCTAATAAAAAAGGATCACAGGCTGGTAATAAAGGAACATAAGCAGTTATTTGGGGTGCAACATATTCGCGTTTTTGTCTTGCTTCATGATAGGAGTGCATAACTGAACGAATACGTTGATATAGATCATCATTAGTTAATCCTGTCCATTCTCCAGTTTCCCAAGCTGCATCTGTGGTTTTTTCAATAATTAATTTTGACTCTTGAGAATGTTTGAGTGTTAAAACTCCTCCACTCATTTCTCCTGCTTCTATGGGGGCAATTTTTCGCCCTATTAAAGCATTAACTATGGTTGATTTTCCAGAAGATGTTGTACCAATGGTAGCTATGCGAAAACTGGGATTTTCCAATCTTTCTACCGCTTCTTCAAAAGCATCTAAAAAACCGTCTAAAGCTGATTTAATTCCCGGATCTGCAAATACATCAGGAGAGGAATTAACTAAATTCGCAATTGAGTTACCTAATTCGTTTAATAGAGTGCGGGCGTTGTTTAATTTGGCATCAATATTCATTACCATTGAGTTTACCTTTTTATAATCTTGGTTAATTAGGTGTAATAAGAAGCAGATTTTTATAATGTTTTAAATCAAGGATGTAAATAGATTGAATGAAACATATAAGCAAGATTGAAAACACGGATACAAGTAATATCCTTGCAACACTAAATATCATAAGTGTGTTTAAGTGTGATTGTAAATACTTAATTGGTAAATTTTTTGATAAATTTGTTAGAAAAAATACATAAAGATTAAATTCTTTTAATAATCCAGGTAATAAATCCCCTATCTCAAAGCTAGAGTCGGTTTTAACCGACTAAAATCTAGTGTAATTGACTGTTTAACAATCACATCCTGTAAATCCTGAAATCCTGGACATCCTGATTCAGACAAAAGGAAAATAATAAATTATGCAAAGTATGTATTTGTGATATTGTCAAATTTGAGCTTTATTATGGTGCATATAATTGTCATTCTGAATGTAAAAAAGTGGAAAGAAGAATCTAGGGTTTCAGGCACATACTGAGATGCTTCACTCCGTTCAGCATGACATTAAAAGACCCTTTTAAAACATTCTCTTAAACCCTTTCATTTACTGTCATATCCTTCATTCCGTGAAATCCTTAAATCGGTTAAATCAGTGATAAAAAAAGCGTTGCCAATTTCCATCAGCAACGCCTAATTTTAAAGATTCAAAAACTATTCAGCCCAAGCAATTAACCTGGGTTCATAAGGACTAGAGAGGTATGGATTTTGTGGTAACACACGCAAAGATAAGCCTTGTAAACCAGAGGTGGTGTAGGTGATATCTACTGTGTAAATACTCAAACCTTGATTATCTTCTCCTTGATAATCCATCACCACTGGCACAGCGTTGACAATATCGCCGTTAGCATCAATGGAACCTTGGTATAATTCCACCCGCACGTCATCTTTTTTCAAAGTTGCTAAATCAACTTTGGCCTTAACAGCAACAGTTTGATTAACTTCAATATCCGATGCTGCGGATACATCAATATCTTTGATTCTGATGTTAAACCAGTGTTCACCTAGTTTTGCTTTCCAAGCTGCTAATTCTTTAGCTGGGGCGTAGTTATCAACGGTGAGGGTGTGATAGCGATCGCTTGCTGGGAAATAAGCTCGTTGTGCATACTCCCGCACCATGCGGGCTGTATTAAAGAAAGGACAATTCAAACGAATTGCATCTTTCATTTTAGCCACCCAAGGACGGGGTAAACCATCCTCATCACGATGGTCATAGAATAGAGGTACAACTTCCTTCTCTAATAACTCATAAAGAGCGTTGGCTTCTACCTCATCCTGATAATTAGGATCATCGTAATTTTCACCATGTCCAATAGCCCAACCAGTGCGGACATAATCAGCTTCATCCCACCAGCCATCTAATACGCTTAAATTTGGCAAGCCATTCATAGCTGCCTTCATACCGCTAGTACCAGAAGCTTCACGGGGACGACGGGGGGTATTTAACCAGATATCACAACCTGCAACCATCAAGCGGGCAATGTGAATATCGTAGTTAGGAACAAACACCACCTGTTTTTCTAAGTTTTGTTCGTGGATGAAGTGATTGATATCCCGAATCAGTTCTTTACCGGGGATATCTTTGGGGTGTGCTTTCCCAGCAATCACAAACTGCACTTTCCGGTGTTTATTACTCAACAAAATCCGCTTGATTCTGTCCAAATCACGCATCCATAAAGTAGCGCGTTTGTAGGTAGCAAAGCGACGGGCAAAGCCAATAGTGAGAACTTTAGGATCAAGTACTTCTTGGGCTTGGGCGATTTCTGAAGCTGAAGCACCGCGATCGCGTAAATGCTTCACTAAATGCTCCCGCACATAGAGAACCATGTCCAACCGGCAGCGTTCGTGATTGCGCCATAACTCCTCATCGGGAATAGAATCCATCCGTTCCCACAACTGATTATCTGGTGGTGCTGATGACCAATTTGGGCCAAGATAGCGATCGTACAACTCCTGAGTTGATTTAGCCACACAACTGCGAGCATGAACCCCATTGGTAATTGCCGCAATTGGTACTTCCTCCACAGGAACTTTTTTCCACAAACCTTGGAACATCTGCCGCGATACCACACCATGTAGCTGTGCCACACCATTAGAAAATGTTGCCATCTTCAGGGCTAACACCGCCATACTGAAAGGCCCAGATAAATCTCCAGTATTTTCCCTTCCCAGTCCTAAAAATTGCTCTTTAGGTAAATTGAAAATATCAGCGTAGTAACCCAGATAATACAAAACTTTGTCGGGCGCAAATAAATCAATGCCCGCTGGTACAGGAGTGTGGGTAGTAAAAATATTACTAGAAGACACTACCTGTTTAGCTTGATCATAACTTAAACCTTTTTCCTGAATCAGAACGCGAATCCGTTCTAAGGCAGAAAACGCCGCATGACCTTCATTCATGTGGTAAGCAGTGACTTCATAGCCCAACGCTTTCAACATTTGTACACCACCAATCCCCAGCATGATTTCCTGGTGGATACGCATATCTATATCACCACCATACAGCTGATCTGTAATGTCGTGGTCATAGGCCTTGTTAGGCTCAATGTTGGTGTCCAGCATATACAGTGGCACTGTTCCCACTTGTACACGCCACACCCTAGCGTATACCTTGCGTCCTGGATAATCTACCGCAATCCGTAGCTCTGAGCCATCAGGATTACGTTCCAAATGCAAAGGCATATTATAAAAATCATTGATGGGGTAGCGTTCTTGCTGCCAACCATCAGCATTAAGATACTGGGCAAAGTAACCTTGTTGGTAGAGTAAACCCACACCAACGAGAGGTAATCCCAAATCACTAGCAGACTTGAGGTGATCTCCAGCCAGAACACCCAAACCACCAGAATAGACGGGTAGACAATCTACTAGTCCAAACTCAGCCGAAAAATAAGCGTAGCATTCTTTTGGGTTCTGACCGCGCTGTTTGTGATACCAAGTCCGTTCCTGCAAATAATCTTCTAATTGACGCGCAGCGCGATCCATTTGCG
Source organism: Anabaena sp. WFMT (assembly GCF_051781005.1). NCBI lineage: Bacteria > Bacillati > Cyanobacteriota > Cyanophyceae > Nostocales > Nostocaceae > Anabaena > Anabaena sp. WFMT. The sequence goes on from NZ_JBPWOA010000016.1 coordinate 275,147, forward strand.
CCAAAAAGCCTTCATCTTCTACGACTTCCAATAGTCGTGCTTGGCTAATAGTACCCAGCATCAACACTGGGTTATGCCGACTTGATTCCCACAAGTCAGTATCTAAGCGACGAAATAAGTCTTTACTCTCAACATTCCAATCAAAGTGCAGATTGTATGCCAGTTTCCGCAAGGGTTCTAGTCGCTGCGGTAATGAAGGTGAAACGTTAAATGTGCGAATTGGCTGCATAATGTAGCAAAATTTTAAATTTCAGATATGGTTATTGTTGACTGTCTTTACGCAATGTTGCCAATTCTTTATACTATGTTTGTGGATTTTTGATGACTTTGTTAAGTATTGAGAATAATTCTCTCATACTTGGCTAGACTCTACAGTAAAACAAGTTTGCGGTCTATCGACTTATTTTGTATGTTACCTAAGATTAGTAAAATTTAATTATTTACTAATACTTGTATACAAAATGTCTTTCCACAAACTTATATCTACCATTGAATCTATCAATAATTTAGTCTAACGGTTTTATTTACCGTATATATTAACTAATTGCAGAAATTTTAATTATTTCTTAATGAGTAAGTTGATTCCCCCAGTCATGTTAGTGAGGACATCCCCCTCAGGAATAATAGTCTTATTCAACACATCTCAAGCTGATTCTAGAAAAATCTCTCTGGTAGCATACCTGGCTAACAATTCTTCAACATCCATTACACATTGATATTTATGTTTTTTGATTCTGAGACTTAAACCTACCTGCAATAAACTCTCGTTGATATAGATGCTTCGTCTGACGATTGCTAACTCTCTCTCTCCACATACGGAAACTAGATTGCTTCATTTCCCGTTTCATTAAAGCAATTACCTGTTTTTCAAGAAGACCAAACTGAGCGTCAATAGCATCAAAAGTTGTTCTATCTTCCCATGCCATTTCTATGATGCGATCTATAGTTTCAGAATCTAAGTTAGGTAGCTTCATTGCTTTATTTAAATGATTATTTAATATTTTTTGAAATAAACATAATTACAATTATCTTCAATAATATCATAGATTTGAGCTTGAGAAACAGGGTTTTCAAGAAAGAGTGGTAAAAATCTGGTTACTGTTTTTGACTTTCTATCATTTCATCTTCCTGGAGTATAGGAGATTTTAATTACGAATTAAGTTTCATCCGGATAAATCAAAACATAACTGAAGAGAAAATTATATTGCTATCTTCAATCTTAATGTCAAAACTCATGGAAATGCCGCAACGTATATCAATTCGTTACAAAGATTCTGCATACAACATTCATGAAATCCGCTTAAAAACCTTTCGACTTGGATTCCAACTCTGGGAAGAACAAACTAAACCTAGAAAAACCGAGCTTTACGAATTTATATTGTGTTGCTTAAAACAGGTTGACCGCCAAGATCGATTTATGTTTTCTTTGCTGTTTATAGAATTAGCAGATATGATCCGTAATTCTGCAATTGAGAGAGGAATGAAAGAGATTATTATTAAAACAGCTTTTAGTGAGTTTGCTTCTGCATTAACAGACTTTGAAGGTACTGCCAAATAACTCTTTATTAGAGACCATAGCATTTTTTATCAGGTTGCACTCAACTGTAAGTATCAAACTAGTATGTCAGACAATTTTGGATTTGAGACTTATTCGTGACACTTCCCTATGGAACGCTACGTATTCGCATAGCATCTCGAAGAGAACAGCAAGCTCAGTGGAGCCGTTGCACGATTTTGAATTGACTCCACAGATAAATCTGGGAGCTTTTACCATCAAGGGATCATTTGTCAAAAAAAATACTTTATAATTAGATATTTTAGTACAAAACTATGATTAATAATTAAATTAAACCCATAAAATATATGATAGATCGAATACTTTTCTAGATTGATTATTAGAGTTTTTAACCAAATTGCCAAGAAATATATGACAGATTATGGCTGTAATAAAATATGCCATATCCCAATTGTTACAGATACCAATCATAGAGAATTAACGGATTTTTGATTGACAATAGTCCATTAAAAATAAAGTATGCTATCGTTATTGTTAATTGTTATTCAAAGTCGATAATGTCCTTAAAAGCGTGATTTCTTTAGCCCTTACATTTGTGTGCAACATAATGAAAGCAGCATACTTGATAAATTCGTTGCCAGACAAACGTCATAGTAGTCGAGGAAGCGCTTACTTGTTTGCACCGATGATAAACTTTAACGTGATGGCAGAAGTTGGTGATAATCCACCTTAAATTACTTATACTTAAAAAATAATAGAAATTTACCACAGATTACATTATCTGCTAGATCAAAAGGTGATTGTAGTGATAAAAACCTTGATAAGTAGATGTGGTTTTGTTGAAATGTAGCTTGTTCATCTTCAGTTATAAGAGGATGTTTTAAAAGTATTTTTGGTAACATCAAATCCCCAACTCCTTCCCTAACAGAGAAGGGGATTAAGAATCAAAGCCTCTATCCTTGTGGGGGAGATGTACCCTGCGGGAAAACACTCTACCGTCTATGGAGAGGGTTTTCTATTAAGGAGCATCCCAAATGTGTAAGTTTAGTGTCATGCTGAACGGAGCGCACCGCATGGCTAACGCCACACTTCGTGAACAGAATGACAATTTTCGATGTTTTTGCTTTCCTTAGGATGCTCCCTTTCTAGTATACCTTGCGACTTTTCAAACATCCTCTAAGAGAAGTATGAAAACCGTCTTATAAAAATTGGTTTAGAAGACGCATAACCTTATCTATGGTTGCATAACAAGCTTGGCAATTTTTGCTGCTCAACAAAATAAAAATTGAACTAAAGCTGTAAGTTAATTAGCCATTACCAGACAGATCACAAAAGCAAAAATACAAGTTTGAGCAAATTTCAAGCTTGTGAAAAAATTTATTGGAGAGATTTTGTAACCATGATTAACCAGAATATTTCTGCTAGATTACAGCGATTTCAAGAACTTTTAATAACTACTTTGTTAGGAGATATTCCCACAATTAGTCTAGGACCACGCCTCCGAAGGTTAGTATATCGCCATATTTTTGGGGCTATGGGTGACAACGTGTATATTCAGCATGGTGTGGAGTTTATCAGTACTTCTGCCATTGAACTTAGTGAGGGGGTACACATATTTAAAAATGTCCGTTTAGATGCTCAAGGACACCAAAATAATAGAATTCATCTAGGAAATCGAGTAGCAATTGAGCGCAACGTGGATATAGGCTGCATGGAAGACACTTACATACATATTGATGATGAAACTTTCATTGCGCCTAATGTTTGTATTGCTGGGCCAGGAGATATCAAAATTGGCAAGCACTGTATGATAGCATCTCACTCTGGCATATATGCCAACAATCATAATTTTGCTGATCCTTTGTTACCCATGAGACAGCAAGGCGTTACTCGTCAAGGAATTGTCATTGAAGATGACTGTTGGCTAGGACATGGAGTAACTGTATTAGATGGTGTAACTATTGGTAAGGGTAGTGTTATTGGTGCAGGTGCAGTAGTGAATAAAGATATTCCTCCCTATTCCGTTGCTGTGGGTATACCAGCACGAGTTATCAAAAGTCGAATTGCCAAGGAATTAGTAAAATCTTCTGAGTATTGACCAATGATTCCTTGATGGTACAAGCTCCTGGATTTATCCGTGGGGTCGATCTAAAATCCAAAATTGTCTGACAGAAAACAGGGGTGAATAAGGTGTCAAAATATTTAGTTGGGAAACCTTTAGAATCAAGCAACGTCAATATCTGTTAGATTAGTTATCTCAAACAATTACCGAATAACCTCAATCTAAAATTAGCCCGGTCAAGAGATACCTCCAAAAAGGAACCAGATATGGGTAAGATAGAGGAGCTATCTTTTCTGCCTAGCAGATTGCTGAGAACTTTTTTGTCATACCCCTGGGAGATATTTCTATGGTGACTTTAAAAATCGCTGTTTATATTGTTGTTGCCTTCTTCGTCGGAATTTTTGTGTTTGGGTTTTTGTCGAATGATCCTGCTCGTAACCCCGGTCGTCGGGATTCAGAGTAAAAACGCAATAAATTATCCGCAACTGCTGGAAGGTGGAAGACACTAAACGCCCGAAACCTGGCGAAAAGTCTGGAAAAATGATACTGTGTCATCCTCTTGGCGGCTTACTGCAAGTCAGCAGAAGGCGAAAGTCGGAAGGCATCATGTGTACTGAATCCTTCCGGCTTAAATATCTGCCTTTTTGTTAGCTTGATTGTCCTGAGATATGCTTCATCCAGTTTTGCCACCTGATTCACCCCCCATTATCGAATACTTACGGACGGACAATTCTGTCTCTTCAGCTTTAGTTGTAGAGGCCAAGACTGATGTGCAGCAACTGGCAACTTCAGGAAACATCGAGATTTCTCATGATCTGCCAACTCCTAAACGGGCAAATCAAGATAACTTAGTAGTTGCTAATGAGTTATCTCCATCCCCTCAGCCAGAAATTTTACCTCCTGAACTTTCCCCTGGTGATGCTTCTGGGAAGGCTTCAGATTTAGGAACATCCTTGGGAGTTGATGATCCCAAGATCGAAAGTTCTGATCGTGACAACAAATCAGCCGCTACATCTCCACAATTTGCTGATGAAGTTGGTAACAAAAATAGTTTATGGTTGTCTGATTCACCAGTTGTGATCAAAAAATTAGTCCTACCACAACAGCCAAATGCTGTTACTTTACAAGAATCAGAAGGTAAGATTAATCTTTTTGGAACATCTACGGCACAGAATATACCGAGTTCTCTTCCAGTCCAAAATATTATTGAGTTCAAACCACGTAATCCCAATAACCAACCTTCAACTTCTACTACGGTAGAATTTCCACCTCCTCCAGAACCTGTTTCACCACCAGATCAACCTTCTGGGAATACTCCACAAGTGAGAAAAAGAGTGGTGGAGGTGATTGCCGACCGTCAAGAATATGATGAGCAAAAGCGAATTGTTACGGCTGAAGGAAATGTGGTGGTGAGATTTGATGGGGCGGTTGTAGATGCCGATCGCTTGCAGGTTAATTTGGATAATTTAATTGCGGTAGGGGAAGGTAATGTTGCCTTAACTAGGGGTAATCAGGTATTGCGGGGACAACGCTTTACTTATAACTTTATCCAAGACAGTGGGGATTTGGAAAATGGTAGGGGAGAAATTTATGTCCCTACAACTCAAACAGATTTTGCTTTTTCGCCCTCTGCTACTACAGATATTACAGCCGGTGGTGTACCCGCTCGCCCATTGAGCGATCGCATTCGTGCTAATCAGCCAGTTTCTGGGATCAGTAGTCCTGGCGGCGTTGATGTTACTGTTGGTGGTCAAGCAGATGCCAGAAATATTCCCCCTCCAAAAACAGGTGGTGTTGTTAAGCGGTTGCGATTTGAAGCCCAACGCATTGATTTCTATCCACGTGGTTGGCAAGCTGAGGATGTGCGGATTACTAATGATCCTTTTTCACCACCAGAATTAGAATTACGAGCTTCTAAGGTGACGTTGACGCGAGAAGCACCTTTGGTAGACCGTGTGACTACTCAGAATCAACGTTTAGTATTTGACCAAAAAGTGACATTGCCTATCCCCATTGATAACCAAACAATTGACCGTCGGGAAAGGGATGTGAATCCATTTATCGTCTCTCCCGGCTTTGATGGTGGTAAACGGGGTGGTTTGTTTGTTGAGCGCAATTTTTCAGCTATCAATAATGATCAGACACGTTGGAGTATTACACCACAGTTTTTTGTCCAAAAGACTTTTGAGGACAGTAGTAATATTGCCGATTTATTTGGTGTAAAAACTAAGCTGAATAGTGTTTTAAGTCCCAGAACTATAGTTGAAGGCAAAGGAGAATTAACCAGTCTTGATCTCAATAAGGTAGAAGATAATTTACGGGGTAGTTTGCGGTTACGTCAGACATTAGGCGATGTCAATCCACATACATTGAATCTAGAATCTAGCTACCGCGATCGCCTTTACAATGGTACTCTCGGTTTCCAAACCGTGCAGAGTAGCTTGGGTGGAGTGATTATTTCCCCGAATATTCCTTTAGGAAAAAGTGGGGTTAACCTTAGTTATCAAGGAGGCGCTCAGTATATTAATGCTAACACTGACCGCCAAGACTTACTAGAACCACAACGCAAAAATGACCGCATTTCTCTAGGTCGTTTACAAGGTAGCGCGTCTCTCAATAAGGGTTTCTTACTGTGGCAAGGAAAACCATTACCAGCGACTCCCACAGAGGGATTAAAATACACAGCCAATCCTGTTGTCCCTTACTTGCAAGCGATCGCAGGTCTAACAGGCACTACAAGTTATTACACCAGCGGTGATAATCAAAGCACCTTAATTGGAACAATCGGTTTAGTCGGGCAAATTGGTCATTTTTCTCGTCCATTTTTAGACTACACTGCTTTTAATGTTAGTTATTCCCAAGGTTTCAACAGCGGCTTATCACCATTTTTGTTTGATCGTTCAGTTGATAACAGAGTCTTGAGTGCGGGCATTTCCCAGCAAATATACGGGCCATTTCGGTTAGGTTTACAAACCTCAGTTAACCTAGATACAGGTGAAGCGAGTAGTACAGATTACATTATTGAATATAGCCGCCGCACCTATGGTATTACATTGCGTTACAATTCGGTGTTGGAGTTAGGTGGCTTTAGCATTCGCATTAGTGACTTTAACTGGACAGGTGGTACTGATCCATTTTCTGGAGGAGACGTTAAGCCAGTTGTGGGTGGTGTAAGTCAGGATAATTAAAGTAATTCGTAATTCGTAATTCGTAATTCGTAATTCGTAATTCGTAATTACAGAAAGTGAATTGAGATATCTTTAGTTTCAGGATTTTTTTAGCCTATAAAAACAGCGCAGGTGAGACGTGAAAAAACTCACCCAGTGCTTTGGCTTGATTTTTGCTTATACTTCTTTTACCGTTTATTACTTCAGAAGTAATACCTTTTGAGCCAAAAACCTCCACTATATCCTTTTGTTTGAGTTGTCTTGCTGACATTAACTCATGTAATATATCTAGGGGAGTTGCAGCTTTGAGTTGATAGTGTTTATCTTCATACTGCTCAATTAGCGTTACTAGCAGTTGTAAAACTTCAACTTGCTCTGGTGTCAGGTTTTCACCCAAAGCTATGAGTTTACTTACCTCATTTAGTAGGCGCTCGTTCTCTTCTTCTGTGTTAATGACTCGTGGCACAGTTTCAGAAAGCAATCGAGTGTATTCTACTTTATTCAGTGTGTTAATCATGTCAAAAATCCCTCTAGGGATAAAATTTTATTTTGTGTAGGGTACATTGTACTGTTATGTACCCTACTAAACTTGATCAAAAAACCTGTCTACGGTGGAATTTTGAGGGAGTTAAGAACCATACCTAGCGTCATTTATTCTATGTTCCTTTGCTATACTCTGCGTGTGTTTCGATTAATCTGATAAAAATAGTTTGACTGTTATAGTTAATTTCTGTGGTTAATCGATAATCATTGTGTTTAATATCAAATATCGTGTAGCCATTTGCGAAATCAGCGTCAGGACGTACCTTTTTTACATCCATAATATTTTGCCAACTTTGCGACTTTGCAATCCTATACCACGCATCAAGAGGAGCCTCAGCATCAGCATGAATCTTACTAAACTCAGCTAATGCTTTACGGCTGATGATATGCATCGTTTATAATGCTCCTTGTTTTGGAATAAATGTGCTGTACCACTAGCCTGTATTGCTTTACATCACCCATGCAGTAGCCTTTGCTTAACAGTTTCTTCTATGTTCTCATAAAGAGAACCAAATGTCAAGCTTCTGTACAAGAATTTTTGGAACTGCATTTCAAATTAGGTGAACTGTTTAAATTAGCAGCACTTTTTTATGCATATTCCCAGTTACGTCATCCTGTTAATATTTAATCATGCAGGCTTAGGGGAGGCCGAACAGCCTACCCCCAAACATAAGATACTTATGTTCTACGGAATATTTAGGTGATTTTTTATTTGAAAGTCCCTAAACTAAAACTTCTGCTTTTTCCTCTTCCAGTTTTACCTCAGCTTCTGCTTTCAGAAATTCAGCTACTTGAGCCTCAATTTCATCGCGCACAATCTGACGATATTCCAGGAAATGCTCAATTTGAGCGCAAACGGCTAAATAACTACTGATACCACCTGGATTATGCTTGTACATACTCCATAGATTGCGCCAGAATTGCCAACGGGTATTACGTAAAGCACCTTGTCGCCAGCAAATAGTCAACAGCGCCCGTAATACTTTCCAATTCAATGGTTTTTTAGCACCTTTGCCCTTTTTCGGATAGGTTGCTTCACCTAAAATGCGGAAGTGTCGGTAAGCACGATCTAAAAACCGAGATGGTTCGTATAGTTCCCAAAACGCTTCTACATATTCGCTGGCGATTTCTGGTAAAGGCCGGGTAGGGACAAAATTCATCAATGTGGTTTGATTGATATTTGCCGATTTACTACGGAGTCGGTTTTCCTTTGCTAATCTATGCCACAATGCTGTATCAGGAAGGGCTTGGAGCATACTAAATAAAGCGGTGGGGATTGATGTCTGTTCCACAAATTTAACGATTCTGCCCCCAGCACCTGTTTTTTCGCCATCAAATCCAATGATAAAACCTGCCATGACTCGCAACCCAGAGCGTGTAATTTTATGTACCGCTTCACTGAGTGAATCTCGCGTATTTTGGAATTTTTGAGTAAAAGCGAGGCTTTCTTCGTCGGGGGTTTCAATACCCAAGAATACAGAACCGAAATTACACCTTACCATTGCATCCATCAATTCTTGATCTTGGGCTAAATCAACGGAAGCCTCTGTCGCAAAGGAGAAAGGATAGTGATGTGCAACCATCCAAGGTTCTAATTCTTTCAAGAATAATTTGACGTTACGCTTATTGCCGATGAAGTTATCATCTACCATAAAAATACTGCGTCGCCAACCTAATTCGTAGAGATAATCAAGTTCTGCGAGGAGTTGGGCTGGTGTTTTGGTGCGGGGTTTGCGACCATAGAGAACGATAATATCGCAGAATTCACACTGGAAGGGACAGCCACGGGAAAACTGCACCGACATTTCCGCGTAAGCATCAAACTCCAGCAAGTCAAAGCGAGGAATGGGAGTGGTGCTGACATCGGGTTTTTCTCCACCAGAACGAAACATCCCTGAAGATTCACCGCGTGCGATCGCATCTACAAATAATGGTAAGGTAATTTCTCCCTCATCCAAAATCAAATAATCTGCACCCACATCTGTGACTTCATTGGGTAACGCCGTCGGATAAGGGCCACCCACAGCCACACGCTTACCGCGACGCTTCGCTTCCTGAATCTGTGCGAGTAAATCCTCTTTTTGGACAATCATCGCCGACAAAATCACCAAATCAGCCCAAGCCCATTCTGCTTCCGTAATTTGGCGAATATTGCGGTCTACCAGCTTAAAATTCCATTCTTGGGGTAAAATTGCTGCTACTGTCACCAAGCCCAAAGGTGGTAACATCGCCTTACGGTCTAGCAGAGCCAGTGTTTTTTCAAACGACCAAAAACTTTTGGGAAACAGAGGATATATAAGTAAAACATTCATTATCTTAATTGCAAACCCTGAATTTTGCTTGTAGGTTTATTTCAAACAAAGACTGAAAATAGGGCAATATTGTTCGCACTTGTATAACAAAGCAGTGAAAATTTGTTTATCTGAATTATAGGATAATTACTGGTGTCTTTGTTGTTAAACTGCATCATTTTACCCCATAACTTTTTGCCTCAACAATTCCATCAATTTACGCTTACGACCGTGGATTTCCATCAAATGGTGATAATATTTTTTCCATTCAGCTTGCTGATTCGATGCCAAATAGGCAGCACGAGCTTTTTTCAACCACTCAACTGCATAACGATAATATTCTGATTTTCCTGCATCCATAATTTTTTCAGCACGACGAGAATTTTCAATTACCCATTCAGGATTGACAGAAATTGCTGCATCCATTACCTGATAAATTAATTCAGCATCGTAGGAGTGAAGTTCGCTGACACAAGAAATTGCATCAGATTATTTAATGTAATTCATAGAAAGATTCTTTGTCTAAATGCTTTACATATTTTTCGACGAGTTTCTGGAGAGTATCTGGAGATCCTATTTCTATCCAATCATCAATTGAGCCTAAAAAACAAAATCTTTCAGTTTGAAATATTCGCTCCTTTTCATCACAAAGAACAAATCGCAGCATTGATGAATAAGATATGGATTGAGCAATATTACTCTGTACATCTGTAGCTTTGGCTAATGGAAAAGACGAGTATAGTTCTGATAGACGAGTTACATTTTGATCGGGAGTATAAACATAAATTGTGTTTTTCTTTACGTTTATTTGATAGTACTGCAAACAGGAGAATTTCTTCATCCCTGACTCTACAGTGGCGACTTCATCATCGGTAATAAGTTTGGGTTGGATTTTTTGTAAGAAAACCTGAGCGTTAGGATTTTCATATATTTCAAAGCCATCTGGTATGCTTGTAACCAGACTCCCTTCATTTTTCATAGAAAAGAAATATTTTGGTTTCCCTGTTTTAGTTGTACCTTGATGGAGATAATATTTCTTACCTTTTCTATTAATATGTTCTACAGCCATTTAATTCCACCTCTAGCTATGTTTTGTTTATTAAAATATCCTCAAAATTCCAAAATTTAAATTTATGCACGTCTGGCTAAAAATGTAGAGCTATCTCCTCGATGAATTTTTATATTTCCTTCTAGTGTATTTTTATCTTTTATTTTCAACCAACCACTACCAGAAGCTGGATCACATTCGTCGCTTCCTTCCCAAGTAAATTCTAATTTTTCGACAGAACCATCTTTGATATTAGTACCATCAATATCTCCTACAACTAAACCAAATTGAAAATCTCCACATCCTTTTTCAT